>CAZAYE010000305.1:2706-5225 GCA_964489255.1 uncultured Enterobacteriaceae bacterium | reverse complement strand
TTGCGGAACGGCTCTGCCATAGATTATTCCTCCTTTGGGCTTCGCTTTCGGTTAGTCCAGCATCAAGATTTGACTGCAATGCGCTAGCGACTGTATCTGGGTTCAGGGTGTGCCACGAGATAGACATCGATTGTTTCTCAAACCTGTTGAAGAAAGAGGAATTAGTTGCAAAGAGATTTTAGCTCTTCCCCTGCACTCGCCGTTCTATCTCTTTAAGCTGTGGCGCTTCCGCCAACGCGATTAGGCTGTCTCCCGCTTCGATCCGTTCTTCTGGCGCAGGGTTAAAGAGCATTTTGCCCGAAGCGCGTTTGATGGCGACGACAATAACCCCAGGCTGTCCCCAGAGTTGGGAGTCCTGGAGCGTGGCGCCGTGGCAAGGAGAATGGGCAGGGATGCTGACCTCTTCGAGCTGTAATTCTAAGTTTTGATAATGGGTCGCCAAATCGATAATATCGACCACAGCTGGACGCAAGGCTGCCTGAGCCATCCGATGGCCTCCCATAGCGTACGGCGAGATGACCTTGTCAGCGCCGGAACGCAGTAAGGTGCGTTCGCTCCGTTCGGTTTCTGCCCGAACCACAACAAACAAGGAGGGATTTAACTCTTTTGCGGTCAGGGTAATGAAGACGTTCCCGGCGTCAGTGGTTAAGGCGGCAAAAAGCCCTTTCGCCTGGGTGATGCCCGCCGCGATTAACGTCTTCTCCTCCGTCGCATCACCTTGGAGCACAAGGTACGAGGCTGCTTCCGCTTCACGCACCCGTTCTTCGTTCTGTTCGATGACAACGAAGGGAACCGGTTTCGATACCAACTCGCGACACACGACTTCACCGATGCGGCCAAACCCGCACACCAAATAGTGGCCGCTGAGTGCCTCAATTTTCCTCTGCATGCGACGTCTCCCGAAGAATTGCTGAAACTCCCCTTCTACCACTTTTTCCACAACCGTGAAGGCAGTGTAGAAGACTACTCCCAGGCCTCCGACTAAGAGGAGGATAGTGAAGAGTTGCCCGGTCGGACTCAGCGGGTGGACCTCACGAAAACCGACAGTAGAGAGCGTAATCACAGTCATGTAAAGGGCCTCTAACCAGGTATAACCCTCTAACGTGCAATACCCCATAACTCCTATTGCCACGACTCCCAACATGAGGAGGGTAGCATCTCGCAACCTGGAGAAAAAAGTCACTCCTTGCCTTTACCATGTGGAGTTATTGAAAAATAGGTTTGCGACTCACATCCCTTCCGGTGTTCTGGTGCTCTTGAGGTGAGACCTCGGAGGAAGAGGTCTGCTGCTCGGAGAGAAAGCATACGCCAGGGCATGTTCAGGAGACACCCGTAGCAATTCCCGGGTAGCCTCAGGTGGCTGCCCTTTTCGCAGGGCACGGCATGCCACACCTCTGGTGTTTTCTCTGGTGAGCAGGAAGTCGGTCAGAGGCGATAAGCGTGCGCGCTTGCGGAAGAGTGCTGGTCAGGGCGCCATTTCCCCCCAGTCTGTTTTTCTTCCTTGGTGCAAGGGGAACAGAGACCGTACATGACGAAACTGTGGGTAAAAATTGTGTAACCACTCTGGGTGAGAAAGCTGAGGTCAAACCGCAACACTTTTTTGTCTAGGACGATACCTTCGACGTGCTCGCATTCCTGACAAACGAAATGGGCATGATCAGTGATGGTGGGGTCATAGCGAGCCGTGCGCTCGCCGAGGAAGAATATGCCGATTTTGCCTTCTTCGACTAACCGTTGGAGGTTGTGGTAGACCGTGCCCAAGCTGATCCGCGGAAGAATACGTCGTGCCCGCTGCTACACCTCATCGGCGGGTTATCTTGGACATGGACAGCTCGGAGAGCCCGGTCTATGGAGAGCAAGAAGGGGTAGCCTACAACGGCCACTTTGAGAGTGGGTGCTATCATCCCCTGTTCTGCTTCAACCAGTTTGGTGACTGCGAGGGGGTGATGCTGCGGCCTGGCAATGTGCACAGTGCCCAGGGCTGGCGGGAGGTGCTGGAGCCTATTGTAACCCGCTATGAAGGAGGTGGGGTGCGCCTCTACTTCCGGGCTGATGCCGCCTTTGCCAGCCCGGAGATCTACGAGTACCTGGAGGCACAGGGTTTCCTCTATGCTATTCGGCTTCCCAGTAATCAGGTGCTGGAGAAGGAGATTGCGCCTCTGCTGAAGCGGCCTGTAGGGAGACCACCAAAGAAGCCCATTGTCTGGTATCACGACTTCTTTTACCAGGCTGCCAGCTGGGAGCATCCCCGGTGGGTGGTGGCCAAGGTGGAGTGGCACCAGGGAGAGCTATTCCCCCGGGTGGGCTTCATTGTCACTAACCTGTCGGCTAAGCCCGAGGGGGTGGTGCACTTCTACAACGGGCGAGGGGCAGCCGAGCAGTGGATTAAGGAGGGGAAGTATGCGCTGAAGTGGACGCGGCTGTCCTGTCATCGGTTTGTAGCCAACCAGGTGCGGCTCCATCTCTTCATCCTGGCCTATAACCTGGGAAACTTCTTGCGCAGGCTAACGTTACCCAAG
>CAZAYE010000305.1:0-2696 GCA_964489255.1 uncultured Enterobacteriaceae bacterium | reverse complement strand
ATCAAGGAGTGGTCCCTGCAGAGTATCCAGCTCAAGCTCATCAAGATAGGGGCCAGGCTGGTGAGGCATGCCCGGCGCCTGGTCTTTCAGATGGCCGAGGTAGCGGTGCCCGGGGAGGTCTTTGCCGCGGTGCTGGAGCGCATCGGCTGCTTACGTCTGGTGCCAGGCTGACCTTTTGGTCCTGGCAAAAATGGGTGGGTGTGACGGTTGACGGGATAGGAGCGTGCCTAAATCTGCCTAAGACTGGGGTTTGGAGCGGAAAGAGGGGATCAGAAACGGCTGGAGGGGACATCACGGTGACTCTTACCTGTTCGTTAGTCCAGGAGAGAGAGTTGACTATGGTTCAGGGTTTACCTAAAGTCGCGTTTGAGAAGCCCACTGTGGCACAGACGGTTTGATATGGGAAATCCTGGCTCAATTATCAAGCCCAAGCGCTGCTCAGCCCTGAAGCACGGCGTTCTCTTACGGCGGATTTATAACGGGGAAGGGACGCCGCACGAGGTATTCTTATGGTCGGTGTTGTTCACAAACGCGCAAGTCGGCAGTTAGCCGCAGTCTATACCGCTCTGCGGGGAGATCACTCGCATCCCAGCGCAGACGAGATCTACCAGCGAGTACGCCGAACGCTTCCTCGCATCAGTCTTGGTACGGTCTACCGGAACCTGCAGCGGCTGGTTGATGAAGGCAAGATCCGTGTGTTCTTGCTTGGGGAACGGATAGCGCGCTACGACCCTATGATAGCTGAGCATGACCATTTCATCTGTCAAAAGTGTGGGCGAGTCGAAGATGTCCTACTCGAGCGCGACCGACAGGTCAACTTAGCACCTCTAGTAGATCAGGGCTTTACGGTAACCACACACAGCTTGGCAATTCATGGGCTGTGTCAGAAGTGCGGGTAAAGACGGCAGGAGAAACACTGGGCAAAACGGGCACGGAAGGCGAGTGGTGGAAACTCACCACCGGAAAGGAGAAGCGGTATGGATGAGAAAACCTGAAGAATGCGCAGCGTCAAGACTAGAGGGACCTAACGAGCAGAAGAGACAGACACTCTCAGGAGGAGGAGGTGCTCCGTGGACATCGACAACGTGCTGCAGGCGCTCTTTCGCTGGATCCATTTCCTGGCGGGGATCACATGGATCGGCATGCTGTACTTTTTCAACCTCATCAATGCTCACTTCCAAGGCGCTCTCGAACCGGCAGTGAGAAGAGCAGTCGTACCCCAACTGATGCCGCGTACCCTGTGGTGGTTCCGCTGGGGAGCAATGTTTACTTTTCTCTCTGGTCTCCTGATGCTGCTCTGGAAGTATTTTATCTTGGGGAGCGGTTTCACTGGGGATAGTGGACTCTTCACCACCGAGGCTGGGCAGTGGATCACGATGGGATCTCTCTTCGGGACCATCATGTGGTTTAACGTGTGGTTCATCATTTGGCCGGCGCAACAAAAACTCATCACCTGGACCAAAGAAGGGCAAACGCCGCCTGAGCAGCCGGCCGTAGCCAAGCGGGCGCTCTACGCCTCGCGGCTCAACACCTTCTTATCGGTACCGATGCTCTTCGGCATGCTGACTGGGGCAGGCCACTATGTTGATACTTTTCCTTTTAATCTATTGTGGTTCGTTGTCGTCTTGGCTCTAGGCGCTGGTCTAGTATACTACATGATCTTTAAGTTCGCGTCTGGTGTGGCAAGGACCTGGCCGTAGTTCGGTTGTCAGTTAAACGTAAACACGACCTCTTTTGTCTCTTTTGCTCCCAACGAGACTTTTTGTGTACGGGTGCCGAATCGTTCATGCCAGGTAGAAGGCGCCGGAAGCCGGATTACTGAAATCGGTGAGCCTGTCGCGGACTTGCCCATCGCACCCGTACACGGCCCGCAGCCGCTCGCGGAACGGCGCCTGGGTCTTGCAAAAGGCCAGGAAGTAGAGACCCACGGTGCCGTCGTGGAAGGCATAAGGTGTGGAGCGGCGCGTAATTTCTTCCCGCTTGGGTTTGCTGGCATCAGCCGTGGCGCCCTGTCGTAGTTCTACATGAGAAAGGTGGGAGTGTGCGGGCTGTTTGTCGAGCCGATCAGACTTGTCTTTGGTGCGGCCGAAGACCCCCTCTTGTTCCGCGAGGGGCAGCTTCTCCCAGGCCTCGAGGTCATGGACCCAACGCTGCGCAAGGACGAAACTGCCGCCCGCTCCAGGTTGTCCATCAGGAACGATGGCGACCTCGCGATCCCTTTCCTTCTCAGGGTTCCCTGTCCCGTCGATGAAGCCAGTCATGTCGAGGGAGTCTCCGTAGATGAACGTCATGGTCTCGCGGGCGACCTTCATGTGTCCCTTGAGGGCCTGGCGAGCATCCCACTGGGCCTTCCAGATCTGGTCCTTACGAGGGCCGTTCATCCAGAAGAGGAGTTCTTCCTGGGTGCCCTTCGCCTCCCGACCGCTGCCATCGATCGACTTGATGGTCTCGAAGGGTTGGAAGTCATTGGGAATGTCATTGGTCAGGTCTTTCAACAGGGTTGGGCCAAAGCAGACGACCAGGTTGATTTCTCTACCTGGGAGCGCGCAGGTCTGGCGTAGGTTCTGCACGACGTGTCGTTCCGGTGCGCGTGCGTGACAGCGCTCTGGGAACAAGCAGTCGCCCTGACCCGCGAACTCCCCCTCACAGAAGGCCTACGATGGCGAGCGTTTTCCCAGTTTGACGCGTATCACCAT
>CAZAYE010000304.1:0-5227 GCA_964489255.1 uncultured Enterobacteriaceae bacterium | reverse complement strand
AAGCCACCCATCGGAGTCGAACCGACGACCTACTGATTACGAATCAGTTGCTCTACCGACTGAGCTAGGGTGGCGTATGTAGACACTCAAGGAGTTCCACCGTGTTTCTGACAGCGGTTCTCCTAAAATTGCAAGAAATCTTACCAGCAAGTTCGGTCTCCCGGCAAGCCCGATACCGTGCCTCATATTAATAGTTGACGATCGGCTGCCCCGCCCTCTATAGTTTGATGAAAGCGCAAGAAAGTCCTTCGCGTGAAAAAGTTTTCCTGGCCTCTTGTAGTTGGCGGAAGCGGCCTGCTGGTCGTCCTCCTGTTATGGGTCTGGCTGCTCGCTCAGCATATCGTGCATGTCCCCAGGCTGGTCAAAGATCCGACAGGCGGCGCGGACTTCTTCTGTCAGGCAATAAGGGTGGTGTTCACCGCCGTTGCGACGGAACCGATGCGGCACGCGGCGATCGCCTCGGTGCAGGGCGCTATCGCCACCCAGGTTCCGGCACTCCACACCTACCTACTCATCCTCCCGGGCCGCTGTGACGCCCAGACCGTATTCCGTGCGCTGCAGCGGCTAAAAGATACTCCGGGAGTACAGTCAGCCGAGCCGGCCTACCCTGGCCCAGAACAGAGATGAGCGAACCAAAACTAGTCAGACGCTTCTTTCTGGTGCGTCTTGTCAGCCTTTTCTGTGTCTGCCTGCTGGCGCAGTGCACGCTCCCAGAACCTCCGCCTCAAGAGTTGCCACCTCCTCAGGTTCAAGAGGGCAGGCAGGCCCCGACTCTCGCCCCTGAAGAGCAGTTGGAACTTTTCAATACTTTCTTAGACCGGGCTTAGTTGCTTCAGTAGCTCGCGGGCTGCGGAGGAGGGATCGGAAGCAGCGCTGATGGCTGAGATGACACCGATACCGTGAGCGCCCGTAGAGAGCACCTCGGCGACCTTTTCTGCCTGAACTCCTCCGATGGCGAGCACTGGAACAGGACTCAGGGCAATGGCTTCACGTAAGCGAGGAAGACCTTGAGGTTCGCCATAAGCGGCTTTAGAGGGAGTGAAATAGACTGGCCCAAAGACGAGAAAATCAGCGCCTCCAGCTGCAGCAATTTCTGCTGGGGTATGGGTAGAGACCCCGATCAGTTTTCCTGAGCCTAACAGGCGGCGAGCAACCGCAACCGGGAAGGACGTTTGCCCAAGATGCACTCCATCGGCTTCCACAGCCAGCGCGACGTCCAAGCGATCATTAATCAGCAAGCGTGCCTGATAACGGCCAGTTAACTCGCGTAACTGGTGAGCGAGTTGGTAGAGACTACCGCCTTCGAGATCTTTCTCGCGCAGTTGTACGGCCCGCACGCCACCGTCGAGAGCAGCATGGACTACGTCGACGAGGGAGCGACCGGCAGTGTTGCGGCGGTCAGTGACCAAATAGAGATGGAAATCGATCAAGTGGGCTAAAAGTGGAGGAAAGAGAGCACGGCAAAGGTCAGCGAGTTCCCGCCATGCTCCTCGCTCCAGTTATGCTGAAAGCATTCCTTCTAGTGGGCTGGAGGCTGTGGCATAAAGCTTTTTCGGCATCCGGCCTGCGAGAAATGCTTTTCTCCCTGACTCTACACCAAGCCGCATCGCCTCGGCCATGAGGAGTGGATCTTTGGCGCCAGCGATGGCCGTGTTCATCAGCACGGCATCACACCCTATTTCCATCGCGACCGCCGCATCAGAGGCCGTCCCCACACCGGCATCAACAATCACTGGGACCCGACTCTGTTCCAGGATAATACGAAGATTGTACGGATTGCGGATGCCGAGACCCGAGCCAATCGGAGCAGCTAGCGGCATCACTGCGGCGCAGCCAATGTCTTCGAGCTTCTTGCAAGAGACCGGGTCGTCTTGAATGTAGGGCAGAACGATAAACCCTTCCTTGACCAGAATCTTGGCTGCTTCTAGGGTAGCGGGGATATCAGGGAAAAGGGTTCGCTCATCGCCGATCACTTCAAGCTTCACCAGATTGCCTACCCCGGCCTCGCGTGCCAATCGACACGTGCGAATCGCCTCCTCTGCTGTGTAGCAGCCTGCCGTATTGGGCAGGATCGTGTAGACTTTTGGGTCTAGGTAATCAAGGAGATTTTCTTTGCCTGGATCGGTGATATTCACTCGCCGCACTGCTACGGTGACAATCTCTGCCCCGGAGGCTTCGATCGCCCGCTTAGTCTCGGCAAAATCTTTGTACTTGCCCGTGCCGACGATGAGCCGTGACCGATATTCTTTGCCAGCAAGCACGAACGGATCTTTCATAACACACCCTCGCCTGGATCATCCGCCACCGACGAAATGGACGATCTCAATCTCATCATCTGGTTGCAAGCGATAGTTGACATATTCGTCTCGGGGGATGATGTTCCGGTTGATCTCAACAGCGATGCGCCGCCCCCTCAGCCCTAGCTCTGCCACGAGATCCGCCAAGGTCCACCCTTCACGGCAGCTCCGCTTTTCGCCGTTGAGTACGACCGTCATGGTGCTTTACCATAGTCTCTCAGTTTTATCTTTACAACCCTGGAGGCATTTGCTATGTCCCCTTCGCTATCGAGCCTCATGAGTATCATTATTGTGAGTCACGCATCTGTCAGAAAAGGAGTTTCCCATGCCTAGGGTGAGTCGTGCGCTCATCAGCGTGAGCGAGAAGCGAGGAATAGTCGAACTCGCCCGCGGCTTGACGGAGCTCGGGATTGAGGTTCTTTCCACCGGCGGCACTGCCAAAACCCTGAGCGAAGCGGGAATCCCAGTGGTGTTGGTCGAGGACTTTACTGGCTTTCCTGAGATGCTTGATGGCCGGGTCAAAACCCTGCACCCTAAGATTCATGCTGGTATTCTGCACAGACGGAGCGATCTGCGCCACCAGCAAACTATGGCTGCCCATGGGCTTACGCCAATTGACCTCGTCATCGTCAACCTTTACCCCTTCGAGCAGACCACGGCCCGGCCTGACTGCACGTTTGCTGAAGCGGTCGAAAACATCGATATCGGCGGACCAACCTTGTTGCGTGCCGCGGCTAAAAACCACCCGGATGTGGCGGTCGTGGTTGATCCAGACGACTACTCTTCAGTATTGGATGCGCTACGTACGCACGGCGCTCTGTCTCCCGAACAACGTCTGGCCTTGGCCAAGAAAGCGTTTCGCCTGACCGCTCGCTATGACGGTGTTATCGCTGATTACCTGGGGAGTTGGGAAGGAGAGAAGCGTGTTCCGTTCGGCGAGACCTTACATCTCCAATACGTCAAAGCCCAGGATCTGCGGTACGGTGAGAATCCGCACCAATCTGGGGCTTTCTACCGACAGGGGGAATGCCATGAGTCCTGCATCGCTAACGCGCGCCAGATCCAGGGCAAAGAACTGTCCTTCAATAACATCGTGGACGCCAACGCGGCCCTTGAACTATTGAAAGAGTTTAACGAGATCGCTGCAGTGGCGATTAAGCATACCAACCCTTGCGGTGTAGCGACCTCAACCGTCTCTCTCGCTGATGCCTTCCGCAAGGCGCGCGCCTGTGATCCAGTGTCCATCTTTGGTGGCATTGTCGGTCTGAACCGTGAGGTGGATGCCGAGACCGCCCAGGAGATCCTCAATCTGTATCAAGAAGGGTTCATTGAGATTCTCCTTGCTCCGCATTTTTCCCCGCAGGCGTTGGAGATGCTCGCTTCGTCGAAACGACTGCTCAATATCCGGCTGATAGAGATTCCGGCCGTGCCTCAGGTTTTGCCTGCGCGGTTTGAAATCAAGCATGTGGTCGGCGGCCTGTTGCGGCAAGAACGGGATTTTGGGCGCGTGCGAGTCGAGGACTGTCAGATTGTAACGAAACGGCGACCGACCCCCGAGGAATACCAAGCGTTGGACTTTGCCTGGCGAGTATGCAAGCATGTGAAATCAAATGCTATAGTCTTGGCCTGTAGCGATCGAGTCGTCGGCGTCGGCGCTGGTCAGATGAGTCGGGTGGACTCGGCAAAAATCGCAGTGTCGCGCGCCCGGGACCTTGGGCTCGAGACGAACGGAACTGTAGTTGCCTCAGATGCTTTTTTCCCCTTTCGTGATGGTCTCGACGTCGTTGCGCGGGCTGGAGCTACCGCTGCCATTGAACCGGGCGGCAGCCTGCGTGATAAAGAAGTCATTGCTGCGGCTGATGAACATGGGATGGCGATGGTCTTTACCGGCATGCGTCATTTCCGTCACTAATTACATGTCATGAAAGTCCTAGTGATTGGCAGCGGGGGACGCGAACACGCATTAGTGTGGAAGATTCGCCAGAGTTCCCGGGTAACGCGTGTCTACTGTGCGCCTGGAAACGCTGGCATTGGTGAGTTGGCCGAGCTGGTGTCGCTGACCCCAGATGACGTGCATGGCCTGCGGCGCTTCGCCGTACAGGAACACATTGACCTCACCGTAGTTGGACCAGAACTGCCCCTGAGCCTCGGATTAGTAGATGAGTTTGAGACCCACAAGCTTCGGGTTTTTGGCCCCAATCGCCAGGCGGCGCAGCTTGAAGTGAGTAAAGCGTTTGCCAAAGAGCTCATGCGGCGTCAGGGGGTTCCGACGGCGTATTTCGGAGCGTTTACTGATCCGGACGAAGCGCAACGCTATGTGTCTGAAGTTGGCGCACCCGTCGTGGTCAAGGCCGATGGCTTGGCCGCAGGGAAGGGAGTCATCATTTGCTCTACTATTAAGGAAGCTCACGAGGCGATCGACGAGATCATGCGTGCTCGGCTGTTTGGCGATGCGGGGAACCAGGTCGTCGTCGAAGAGTTCCTCGAAGGGGAAGAGGTTTCCTTTCTCGCCTTTACCGATGGTACCACTGTGCTGCCGCTGGCTTCGGCGCAGGATTACAAGCGTGTGTTCGATGGAGACCGGGGGCCGAACACCGGAGGTATGGGGGCCTACTCGCCGGTGCCGTGCGTCACCCCAGCCTTGGCCGATCGTATTGTACAAGACGTCCTGCTCCCTGTCGTGCGGGGACTCCAACAACGCAGTATTGTCTATAAAGGTATACTTTACGCTGGCTTGATGATTAATCAGGAGCGCGTGAAAGTGTTAGAATTCAATGTTCGTTTCGGCGACCCTGAATGTCAGCCTCTGATGCTTCGCCTACAGTCTGATCTCGTCGAAGTTATGGAGGCAGTGATTGATGAGCAGTTGGCTGAAGTGAAACTGTCTTGGGATGCGAGGCCAGCCGTGTGCGTCGTGCTGACTGCTGAGG
>CAZAYE010000303.1:0-5232 GCA_964489255.1 uncultured Enterobacteriaceae bacterium | reverse complement strand
ATATGGCCGATACCATCGTCCGGCGAGGTGGCAATGCGCAGCGGCGCGCGCCGCTCGCGCAGCTCGGTGAACGAATGAATATCTCTCTTGGCATCGACCGCCAACACCAGGCGGTCAGTCTGCGGCACACTACCCAGCGCCCGCAGATGCGGGAACGCTTCATCAACATACGGCCCGCGCCCGTCGAGGGCCATAGTGACGAACGTCGCCGGGGTGGCCAGGGCGACATCAACCTGGCCACGGCCGACCGCTCGTACCGCGTCGGTGCCACCGTGGCCGTTCCAGATCGCGAAACGCGAATGCGGGCCGCAACGGGCGCCAACCTCCTGGGCCAACCAGCCGCAGACGCGGTGCAGGTTGGCTTGGCCCCAATCCCCATAGAAATGTAGAGTAATTGAGCGATTCAAGTGAGGTGCGTCAGGCATTGTTTTATCCCTCCTTCCTGGTCAGCCTCTGGACGCGGGGTCCATCATAATGGTTTTGACGGATCTGATACCGCGGACGCCTCACTGGAGTCCTGCTGCGGCCAGCCCGGCTTGCGCGCATTCGACATCTTGGTCCGGTGTACCTCCACTCGCGCCCACTGCGCCGACGATCTCGCCACCTTGTTGGATTGGCAACCCTCCGCCGCCGGCAATTAACGGCACGGAGCCGATGTTGGCAATGCTGGTGAAAAACTGCGGACGGGTCTCGGCCATCTTCCCCAACTCCGCTGAGGTACGGCGGAACACTGCGGCCGTGTAGGCTTTACTGGTAGCGACGCTTGGCGTAAGCAGTCCGGCTCCGTCCATACGCACCAGAGCGATGAGATACCCGCCGGCATCAACCACGGCGAAGCTCATTGGCACTTTCATCTCGCTTGCCTTAGCCCGTGCGCCAGTAAGAATCTTTTCTGCGGTCTCGGTATTGAGCGTCATAGTCGTTCCCTCCTTACTTGTGATTTCTCATGAGTGAACGTGCCGGACATTGCGGCAAGTATAAATCCCCCTGCGCTCCGTGCTTCCCCCCCTTGGTAAAGGGGGGATTGAGGGGGGATTTCCGCGGATCGGCAGTGTCGTTGGTCATTTTCACGACCCCGCTTTTTGCGCGACGATGTTCAGGCGCACATAGTCAATCAGCATCTGACCTGTGCGGCGGATCAAGGTATCAGCCACCGCTTCGGCGAAGGGTCGATGCTGAGCAGGTGGGAGCTGGAGTACATGTCTACCGAGGATGATGGTCTCCAGGTAGTCAGCCAAATGTTCACGTGAGGAAAGCACAGTTGGCTCGGAGTTGAGCCAGGTATGAATGTTTGTGAACCCGGCTCGCGTTAGCCGCTCGGCTGTCACTTCGGGGGTGGCATACTCCCAGGGGCTGCGCCAATTGGCGAAGGCAGCTGCATAAGGCGGAGTATGGGTAACGTCGTCGATCGCCGCCAGGACAGCGTCAATGTTGGTCGCCCCGCCACACTGGGCCACCAGTTGCCCGCCGGGCCGTAAGCGCTTTGCCAGTTGGAAAAACAATTTGTCATGATCAAGAATCCAGTGGAACGTTGCCGTCGAGAGGATAGCGTCTACTGGCTCCGGCAGGTCCAGAGTTGTCAGGTCAGCAGCCAACAGGGTCACCCGGGGATTGCCGGCGAAGCGTACCTTTGCCTGCTCGATCATAGTAGACGACGCATCGACACCAATCACTTTGCCACGCGGGAGTTTGGCGAGCAGCTGTTCAGTGACCCGTCCTGTCCCACAGCCTCCATCGAGAACGGCTTCATCACCGTTCAGCACCAGCCGTTCGAGCACCTGCCCTCCCCAGCGGGTCATTGGATCAGCCAGTCGTTCATACTCACCTGCGTTCCATTCGTGTGGCATTACTGCTCCTCGGTTGTTACAGCGTAAAGGTGAAGTCTTCCACCAGCGCGCCAGGAAATCGACCGCTACTGGTCGAACGTGCATAGTAGGTACTCGAATCAACAATCAAATCACGCTCAGCAGTGAGGTCAAGCAGATTCTCTCCCAGCATGCGATAGAGCCTTTCATCAAAGCGCATCACATTCAGTGGCGCCTGAATGACGCCGTTTTCTACCCAAAAGGTGGCAAAGCGGGTCATACCAGTGATGCGGCAAGCCGTGCGATCGGAGTAATTCAGATAGTGAAGGTTGTTAATATACACGCCCGTATCGAGCCGGTGCAGCACGTCCACCGTTGGCAGACCGCCTGCCGTCAGGTCTAAGGACTCTGGCATCTCATTGCCAGACGCACCGTTGGTCGGGACGCCGTACTCTTGGGCCGAGCGGGGCGACACCAGGCAATCACGGAAGACGCCATTTTCGATGAGCGTGATGTGATCGGGCTTAATAAAGCCGTCTTCCTGAAAGTTCGGAGCAACTCCTTCGCCGGTGTTTTCTCGCAGTGTCACCGTGGAATGGAGACGAGCTCCTTCCTCGATCATTTTGAGGAGCGTGGTTTGCTTGGTGCGGTGATCTTTGAGGCCAAAGCCACCCCACCCAAGAATGCCAATCAGCTCGTAGAGTGCCTCGGGGGCTAGATACACGCGGTAGCGTCCTGGAGGAATGGTTTTCGGAGGCCGAGCCAAGACCGTGAGCTGGTCGGCCGCTGCCGCTACTTTGCGGGTGAACTCGGCCGGATCCCAAACAAAGCCGGCATAGCCGCACTTCACGGCTTTATCACCTTGGAGGTAGAAGCTCCAGTCGAAGTTGTAGCTGTAGCTAGAAAACCAGTTACACTGACCAAAAGAGTTGGCAAACCCACTGTGAATTCCGCCAGCAGCGTAGAGACCAACCAGATCCCGACCGCGCCCGGCCTCTTGAATAGCGGCGACAATCGCCCCGCTGTCTTCCGGCAGACGATTCTCCCCGTGATGTTCGCTAGAACGTACTTCGGTTGCATAGAGGAGATGTGGATCTTCGGGTAGGTAAGGGAGTTGCTCACGCAGTTCGCTCAGCAGCGCGGCCACTCGTGGCCGGTCCACGTCCAGATCGCCCGACACGGACACGGTTCCAGATGTATGTCGCATCCCGTTGATGAGGGTGAGCGAGAGAAATCGCTGCGTGACGGTTCCTGCTTGACGCACCGCGCTGCGGTTGAAACGGACAAAATCCGAATCTTCAGCATCGAGGGTGCAGGTGTACACCTCGCCACCGTGCACCTGTGCAGTCAGGGAGCCGGCAAGTTGGTAAAAGTATTCTTGCATGGTGTTACTCCCCTCCAAAGACTTCCACGTCGGCGAACAAGCAGGCCGGTGAGGCGTGTCCGACGCGGATGACTTGGTTGGGCTCTCCCTTGCCACAGAACGGCGAGCCCAGCACGTCGAGCGTCTCGCGGTTGCCGACCATCTTGAGGCTACGCCAGAAGGTGGCGGACACGCCACGGTAATTGGGGTTTTTTACTACCGTGGTCAATTGGCCCTGCTCAATCAATTGTCCCCATTCACAACCGAACTGAAATTTGTTGCGCGAATCATCAATTGACCAAGACGTGTTGGTGCGCATGTAGACCCCGCGCTCCACTGCGGCCACCATCTCTGCGAAAGTCGAAGAGCCTGATTCGAGATTGAGATTGGCCATGCGGTCAATGGGGGGACGGTTCCAACCGGTGGCGCGCGAATTGGCGACCCCTGGCAAGCCTGTGCGGGCTTGGGAAGTGACGCCGCCGAGCCCGCACAGCAGGATGCCGTTGCGAATGAGGTATTCACGCCGGGCAGGCTGACCGTCGTCGTCAAAGGCGTAGCTGGCAAATTCCTCGGGTCGGGTCGGGTCAAAAGTGATATTGAGCAAATCCGAACCGTAGCGATAGCTGCCGAACATCTCGGGAGTGACAAAACTGGTGCCGGCGTAGTTGCGTTCGTCACCGAGGATGCGATCGAGTTCCAAGGGATGGCCGATAGACTCGTGAATCTGCAGAATCATTTGATCAGGCGCGAGTAGAACATCCATCGTTCCCGAAGGACAATTCGGTGCGGTGAGCAACTGCAGCGCTTCTGACGCGAGGTGAGGAGCAGCGTCACGAAAGTGAGTATGGTCGAGGACTTCGAGCCCTCCCTGTCGGCAATAACCGCGGCCAGCAAAGGTGCGGGTTTGGGTCTCAGTGCCAGCGTTGGCGGTGGCGCTCAACATGGGCACCAGGTAACGGAACGATTGATGGGCACGCCCGCCGTCGGCAGTGAGGTACAGAGTCTCACTCTCGGTGCCCCAGAGGGATGCTTCCCAATCGACAATGCGGTCATCAATCTTGAGCCGCTCACTCGCGAGACGCAGGAGATCAATCTTGTCCTGTCGCAACATGCCGCTCCAAGGAATCTGCACTGGACTGGTGTATTCTCCGTCTGGCCGTGGAAAAGGGATTTGTGAAAAATCAACCACACTGCGTCCCGCGCTTCGTCGCGCCCATGACCGTGCGTGTTCAGCTGCGCGACGGAGACCAGCTTCGGTCAGATCACTCGTGCCGGCGTAGCCCATCCCGCCGCCATCGATGATGGTAATCATCGCCCCAATATCTTCGGAGGTCGAAACTGGCTGGAGGATGTTTTGCCGCACCGAGAGAAACTCAGAGCGTGTCTGGACAAAACGCAGCGAGCAAAAATCGACTGCGGGAGCAATAATGCGGAAGCGTTCGGCGATGCGTTCGTGCATGGGGGACTCCTACTGCTTTTCTGTACTCAAAATAACCTCATGAATCTCCAATACACTGGAACCAGCAAACATCTCCGCTGGCGGGCGGTTGCTGTGCGCGATACGGAAAGACTCGCTATTGGTCCAGTTCCAGAAATCTTGCTCGCTCTCCCAGTACGTTTGCACCAGGTAATACCCTGGTTCTGTCTTTTCTTCCCACTGACCAGTTTGATGATTAAAGCGGTGCTGTACGGGACGGAGCACCAAGTTTTTAATGAACCCAGGCGAGCGGTCGATGAGGTGTGCGCGATGACGGAAACGGTCTTCGAATTCGGCCTCATGGCCTGGAGCCACAGGGATACGGTTCGTGACGACGAACACAATAGTCCTCCTCTGAGCTAGGGTTTCTCTCTCAACGGATAGACGGATTACAACTATCAAACAAGTTCCCCGCGAAGCAAAGGAAGTAGGGCAGCCCCCTGGGGTGGGGCTGGTACAGGGGCTCCTACAAGAGAGCCGGCTGGCGCCCTATCGTCCCTGTCTTGTTGGTGTTTCTCCGAATCTCATTCACCAACAGATGGGCTCGGCGGGTAGGCTCAGGCAACCGATACTTCGTGCAGCAGGTC
>CAZAYE010000302.1:4054-5244 GCA_964489255.1 uncultured Enterobacteriaceae bacterium | reverse complement strand
ACGCGGCCGTGTAGTGAATGCGACCAGAGGCATCGGTATCGACCCAACGCACCCGCAGCTTTTCAACATGCGCGATCATAGAGATCTGCTTGACAGCAGCAGAGAATACTTCCCTTTCTGCGAAACCACCGGACTCAGAGAGCGTTAGCGGCGCCTAGCCCGGCGACCAGAAGATTTCTGGGTTCTCGAGATAGAAGCTCTTCGCCTTGGTGACTGAGAAATACTGGTCCGCCGACGAGCCGCAGCATCAGAAACAATTGGAGAAGAAGCCTTGGAGACAACGAAAGCAAAGCGCTCCGGCTTGGATGCTTGGGCAAGACCGTTACTCGTAGACGGCGAAGCATTTTGCGGAGCAGCAAGCCTGAGAGAGACAAACTGATTCCCTATCTTCACCGCGCTTAACTGTTCTGTCGCTCGCCTTTTCGCTTCTGCGAAGGCAGGGGTATCTGGGCTTGGAGTGCCATTTTCCTCTATCATCGGCAGTTTTGCTGTGAGAGGATTGATGTAATCCCCATTCTTGTGTAGTTCAAAATGGAGATGCGGCCCAGTAGCCCAGCCGGTAGAGCCCACATATCCGATGAGCTGTCCACGCTCAACGCTGCCTCCTTTTTTTAGCCCCTTTGCGATACGGTCGAGGTGGGCATAGCGCGTGTCATAAGGGCCTGGATGATCAATCCACACGAGTTTTCCATACCCCGACTGGCGGCCAGCAAACAGGATCTTGCCACCTGCGACTGCTCGAACCGCAGTACCACGCGGAGCAGCGAAATCGACTCCCCTATGCGGCCGGATGCGCTCCAAAATGGGATGAAACCGCGCCCTGGTAAATACCGAGGAGATACGGGTGAACTTCAGTGGATAGCGAAGGAAAGCGCGACTCGATGAAGATCCGTGTTTCTGACCTTTCTCCTGCGCAATGGGAAAGAGCGTATAGGTTTTTCCGCTCGTGACGATTTCTGCGGCGATGATCTGACCAGATTCGATCATCTTGCCAGCGTGTAGAAATTCCTCGAAGATGACCTTGAAAATATCACCACGCTGTAAATTGGAGAAGTCCAGATCCCAGTCCATATCGGCGAAATCGTCGATCACCTGCACCGGCACCCCTGCTTGGCGAGCGGTCTTATACAGACTCTTTTCAATCCGACCACCAACTGCACGCCAGACCAGGGTGAGCGGCAGCATCTCAC
>CAZAYE010000302.1:0-4044 GCA_964489255.1 uncultured Enterobacteriaceae bacterium | reverse complement strand
CAGACAATGTCACCGTCTGGCCCTTTCTCCAAGATCAGGAGTGACCGCTTATCAATTTCATAGGAAAGGGTTTGCAGGCTTTGATCCAAGTCGTTCCCGACAAAAGAGAGGATGATGGTCCGTCCCTGGCGCAGATTCTTGAATTCGTTGTATTTCCGCGCAATCGCGATCCAGGCTTTTGTTTCTTCTGGGCCAACTCCTTCTCCCCGCAAGATTTTCTCTAAGGTCGCACGTTTCTTGATCTGGAGCGTAGTTTTGAGCGGAGCCTTAGGGACAGGAGGTTTGACCGCTGGTGCTGATTTCGCGGTTTGCTGAAGAACTGGAGTAGAAGCTTCGTCTGTAGGGAGACCCTGGGTCTCTTCTTCGCTTTCGTTCCGAACCTGATTTAGCCGTCTCTTGAGTTGCTGGGTAACTCTTTTCTTTTCCAGAGAGGGATCAACTGCAGAACTCGCGGTTCGAACGATGAGACTTAAAAAGAAGAGGGTAAGAATAGGAGCAATGATGAGCAGTTGGACTTGGCCACTTTGCTGGACCAGAAGGTTGTTTAGCGTGCCCCGCAAATGCTTCATGCACCACCCCTGGCGCGAAAACGGACCCCAAGGTGCCAGCATCAGCAGAAAATGTCAAGCGCAACCCAGCTCAGCAGTCAGCTATCAGCGGTCAGCAGTCAGCTAGGAAAGGAAAAACCGCAGTGAGACCACAAGTGTACTCCCTTGTTTTTACTGAAAGCTAATGAACATGACATTGTTTTGCAGAGAGGCCGATGTTACCCTTTTTATCAATGAGGAAAGGACTGATTGCCGTCGTGCTTCTGCTCGCTTTTGTTTGTAGCATGGCTGGCTGGCGTTTGTATCAGTTCCTTGTCACGCCAAGCCCTGTCCTCAAACATCCGACCCTTATCTTTGTCCGTAAAGGGATGACCCTGCACGAGACCGCTCAGCAACTTGTTTCTGCTGGAGTCATCTCTAGTGCTCGTCTGTTCGTCTGGTGGGCACGGCTCACTAGGGCAGACCGTCAGATCAAAAGTGGCGAGTATTTGTTCACAACCCCTCTTTCTCCGCTTGCCCTACTACGTAGGCTGACCCAGGGAGAAGGATTGCGCCACGTTGTGACCATCACTGAAGGAACAACGTTGAGACAGATCTCGGCCTTGCTCGCTGCTCAAGGATTGGGTGCGGAAGAAAACTTTCTTTGTCTCAACCAGGATCCGTCGTTCTTGGCAGCGTGGGGCTTACCGTCACAAGGCCTGGAAGGATACCTGTACCCTGACACTTACCATTTCTCCTGGCTCGCGTCTCCACAAGAGATCCTAGGACAGATAGTTGAGCGTTTTTACGCAGCCCTAAGTCCAGCCATGTACCGCCAAGCTGAAGCTTTAGATTTCTCTGAGCATCAAATCATTACCCTGGCCTCCATGATAGAGAAAGAAACCGGCACGGCCTCTGAACGTCCTCTCATCGCGGCTGTGTTTCATAATCGCTTACGCAAAGGGATGCCACTCCAGTCGGATCCTACAGTGATCTACGGCATGGATCACTTTGATGGTAATCTCACCCGTCAACATCTCTTAACCGCCACGCCGTATAATACGTATCTGTTCCGCGGGCTTCCTCCCGGGCCGATTAGCAATCCCGGCCGAGAGTCACTCCTCGCCGCGTTGTACCCGGCCGAGCGTGATTATCTTTACTTCGTGGCGAAAGGAGACGGTACCCATGTGTTCTCATCGAATCTGAGCGCACACAACCGGGCCGTGCACCGTTTCCAGCGAGGGCGTTCGTAGCATGATTCCTCCTGCTGTCCTCATTGAACACGTAAGTCGACGCCTCCTGCGTCACCGGCAGATAAATGCCCTGGGGTTTTTTCTCCCCTTCGCTATTGTCGTAGGAATCGTCTGTCGCATAGTCCTGTCCATTTTTTCTCTTCCTGCCCTCCTCGCGGTTGTTCCCCTTGCACTCTGTGGTGGGGTGTTCGCTGTAACTCTGTGGCGATCCTATCAAGTCGCCGAGCAGGAACCTGTCGCTACCCTCCTTGACGAGAAGACGAGAGGGCAGGATCGCTTCCTGACTTTGGTGACGTATCCCCCTACTCCGCCAAACACACCATTCCTGGCTCTTGTAGAGCGTCAGGCGGCACAACAAGCTGCTTCTTTTGATCCCGCGCGTGACTTGCCCTTTAAACTAGAGAGACGGGTACCGATAGCCTTCCTTGCGGCTGTGCTCAGTGTCTTCTTATCGATGTTCTTCATCCCCTCAACCTCGACCGTTTCTGTCCCTACTCTGGAAACCTCACCTGAAGCCGTGCTCACAGACCTGGAAGAAATTGCCCGCACGCTCATGACCAAGGGTTCCACTCCCCAAGAACAGACTCTTGGGGCACAATTACTCACCCTTGTGCAAGAACTGAAGGATCCAGCGCTCTCTCCGCAAGAGAAGCGTCGTCTCATTGATGAAGCCCAGCGACGTATGAAGCTGAATTTTCCTCTCCCCCAACTCCTCCCCTTCGGCCTCAAACTTTTTGCCACGGAGAGTGAGAAGGACAACGGCCAAGGTAACGAAGGAGACCAGCCTCAGCCAGAGAACAAACCACTGGCCAAAGCCAATCAGCATCTAGAGCAATTGAAAAAAACGCTGTCCTCCGCTGCGGGAAACGAGCCGCAGCCAGGGCCACAAAAAGACGGGGAGCAGCAAGAGCAGCCACGCCAAGCCGGCGGCGGTATTAAGTTTAACCTTCCCCAACCCGAGTCAGGAAAACCGCAAAAGCAAAGCGGCCAGGAACCGTCAGGTCAACAGCAAAAGTCTGCTCAAGAGCAAACACCGAGCAGCCAGACCTCAGGAACTGACCCCAACCGACCCGGAGGGCAGAAGGACCAGAGCAAGGACCAAAATAAAAAAGGGCCAACCCCAGGTTCGCAACAGGGTGAAAAACAAGAAAAAGGAACGGGTTCTCCAATCGGTGGCAGCCCGGGAGAACGCTTTCTCCAGCCCGGCGAACAACCCGGTGGGTTTCTCACCAAAGATGTGCGCTTTGTGAAGGTACGGATCCCGGTCGGGGAAGAGGTCCAGGGTGAGAGTGACAAACGCACCGGGAACCGGGGACCTGCGCTTCCGAAGGTTCCTTACAGCAATGCTCCCCTCAAAGAGGGACCGCCTGACCAGGCCCAACCTAAACAACCCATTCCCCTGGAATATCGGAAGATTCTCCAATAGGGCGCAAAAGGTTTGACCACCTCAGCCCTGACCACGTGCGCTTTGACAATCCATATTCACAAACAATCAACCTCAATTATGACACCCCCAGAAGAGCGCGTTCAAGAATTTCGTCGTCTATTTACTACTATCGAGGAAGAGGTTGGCCGAGTGATCGTCGGTCACCGGGACGTTGTCCGGAAAGTTCTCACCGCCTTTTTCGCTGGCGGTCACGTCTTGATCGAGGGAGTGCCGGGGCTGGGCAAGACCCTCATGGTCAAATCTCTGAGTCGAGCCTTGGGTCTCAGTTTTAAACGTATTCAGTTCACCCCCGACCTGATGCCTTCGGATATTGTCGGCACGCAAGTGCTGTCCGACGGCGCCGGTGAGCGTCATTTCGCCTTCAAACCGGGCCCGGTATTTGCCCACGTGGTGTTAGCGGACGAAGTCAACCGCGCCACGCCCAAAACCCAGTCGGCAATTCTCGAAGCAATGGAAGAACAGCAAGTGACGGTTTTTGGTGAAACTTACCCGCTCGAAGCTCCATTCTTTGTGCTGGCGACCCAGAACCCCATCGAAATTGAAGGGACGTATCCACTCCCTGAAGCGCAGCTTGATCGCTTCCTCTTCAAGCTGATCGTGCGTCCGCCGAACTCGGTAGAACTCGCTGAGATCCTTGCGCGCACGACGACAGAGACCCACTACCAGATCAGACCAGTGCTGCCATCAGGGTCCGCTCTCGCCCTGGTCGAAGCAATGAAAATGCTCGTGCGCCAGGTGCTGCTCGCACCGCCACTGAGTAATTACGTGGCGTCACTTATCGCTGCCGCCACCCCAGGAAACGGTCCATCTTCCATCG
>CAZAYE010000301.1:4799-5248 GCA_964489255.1 uncultured Enterobacteriaceae bacterium | reverse complement strand
ATCTACACGCGTAAGATCGTCGGCAGCGTCAGATGTGTATAAGAGACAGGTATTGGGCTTGCCAATCACGAGGTCGGGACGATCCAACCGATTGCCGAACTCAGCCGGGTGATTCGGGAACACGGCACCCTGCTGCATGTGGACGCGGTACAGGCTGCCGGAAAGTTACCGCTCGATGTCAACCGTTTGGGGGTGGATCTGTTATCACTCTCTGCCCATAAAATTTACGGCCCCAAGGGGATAGGAGCACTCTATGTCCGCAAAGGGATAGCGCTCACGCCAACCTTTGGCGGCGGGCCACAAGAGCGAGAAAAGCGACCAGGGACCGAAAACGTCGGAGCGGCGGTTGGCTTCGGCGTGGCTGCCTCCCTGGCGGCACAAGAAATCGAACACATTGCGGCTCATTCCCTACGGCTGACTACACGCCTCTGGCAAGGGATTCAGGAGAG
>CAZAYE010000301.1:0-4789 GCA_964489255.1 uncultured Enterobacteriaceae bacterium | reverse complement strand
GGAGAGAATTCCTCAGGTCTTTCTCAACGGCTCTCAGCCTGCCCGGCTTGCCAACACTTTGAATGTCGGGTTCGTCGGCGCTTCGGGAGAAGGATTGATGATGGGCCTCGACTTGGCCGGCATTGCCGTCTCGACCGGCTCCGCTTGCGCGGCCGGTTCGGTCGAGCCTTCACACGTGCTGCTGGCGTTAGGTCGTGATGAAACCGCCGCGAAAAGCGCCATCCGTTTCAGCGTGGGCAGGGACACAACTGACCAGGAAATTGACCGCGTGTTAGAGGTACTCCCTAGAGTGGTAGAACGTGTGCGTGCAGCTGCACGAAGAGAGTAATGAGGACTGAGGAATGAGTCAGAAAAGTCCGGAGTCCGGAGTCCGGAGTCCGGAGTCTGTAAACGGATGCAGAGGCAGACGGGTACTCGCTGCCCTCAGTGGAGGGGTTGATAGCGCTGTAGCCGCGGCGCTCTTGGTCGAAGCTGGATATGAAGTCATCGCCATCTCCATGCTGCTCGCCGGCAATGCTGAAGGGCATGACGGCGGCTGCTGCTCCATCGATGATTTTCAGGACGCCCGTCGCGTGGCTGAACAATTGGGCATCCCCTATTACGTCCTCAATCTCAAAGCTGCGTTCCGGAGCCGGGTGATTGACGTCTTCACCAATGAGTACGCACACGGGCGCACGCCGAACCCTTGCTTGCTGTGTAACCGTGACTTGAAGTTCGACTTGTTGTGGCAGCGAGCGCGTGAACTCGACGCCGATTTTGTCGCTACCGGTCACTATGCTCGCGTCATCTATGATCAACTGAGCGAACGCTACCAGCTTCTGCGTGGGACTGATCGGCGCAAGGACCAGTCGTATTTTCTTTTCACTCTAAGCCAGGCCCAGCTCTCCCGTACCCTCTTCCCAGTCGGCCATCTCACGAAAGACGAGGTGCGAGAGCAGGCTCGGGTTTTGGGGCTTCAGGTTGCAGAGAAACCAGAGAGTCAAGACATCTGTTTTGTCCCGGATGGAGACTACGCGCGTTTTATCGAGCACCGCTTAGCAGCAGAACAGAGAAAGATCGGCGAGATTGTCGACCACGACGGACGCGTATTGGGGACGCACGAAGGCATCCACCGTTTCACCATCGGCCAGCGCCGCGGATTGGGGCTCGGAGGTTTGTCCGAACCCCGGTATGTCACCCATATTGATGCTCAGAGCGGCCGGGTCACGGTTGGCACGAAAAACCAGCTCGGCATGCGCGGCCTGATTACAAAAGATGTCCACTGGGTGGATGGTACGCAAACCGAAGAGCTCGGGGGAACAGTCAAAATTCGCTACCGTCATCCGGCCATTCCTGCTCGGATCGTGCCTACAACCGCAGGCAAAGCAGAAGTCTGGTTCGAAAGATCTTCCCCGGCGGTGACTCCAGGTCAGGCTGCGGTGTTTTACGACGGCGAGCGGGTGGTTGGTGGCGGTTGGATTGAAGGAGCGTTGTAAGTTCATGCTTCGACCCTTCAACTACGCTCAGGACAGGCAGGCTCAGCACGAACGGCAATTTGATGGAATTTCGGAAACTGACCCGATCACCCTGAGCCCTTCGACTGTGCTCAGGACAGGCTTGTCGAAGGGTGCTCCATTGCGCGTGGCCATCACGACCCTAGGGTGCAAGGTCAACCAGTACGACACTGCGACGATTGAGGACCGTCTCAAGGCCGAAGGACATACGCTCGTGCCATTCGCCGAAACGGCGGATGTGTACATCGTCAACAGTTGCACGGTCACCAACCAAGCTGACGCCGAAAGCCGCCAACTCGCACGCCGAGCGAAACGCCATAACCCTACCGCACGGGTGATCATGACTGGCTGCTATGCCCAGGTGAACCCTCAGTCTGCTGCTAAAGTGCCAGAAGTTGATCACGTCATTGGCCTCAATCGCCTCGAGGATCTGCTGCGTGCGGTCAAGGCCGAAGTGGTCGAGCGGATCGCAGTCGGCAATTTGCGTAAGGCGGAAGGAGGGAAGGCGCCAACGATTAACACTCTGGGTGCGCTCACCTTCAGTGGGCAAACGCGAGCATTTTTGAAAATTCAGGAAGGATGTGACCTGTTTTGTACGTTCTGCATCGTCCCGATGTCGCGCGGCAAAAGTCGCAGTGTCCCTCCACGAGTGGTCTTGGAACAGCTCGACCGTCTGGCCGATCAGGGTTTTCAGGAAGTGGTGCTGACCGGTATTCATCTGGGCGCGTATGGAGAAGATCTCGACCCGCGCGTTGATCTCACCTGGTTACTGGAAGCGATCGAAGAGCGCACTCCGCTGCCGCGGGTGCGTTTGAGTTCCATCGATCCACACGAAATCAGCGACTCTCTTCTACGCCTGCTGGCACAGGCAGAGACGCTCTGCCCGCACCTGCATATCCCTCTCCAATCTGGGGATGATGCGATCTTGGCACGCATGCGCCGACGTTATGATAGTGCGCTCGCGCGTGACGTCTTGATCAGAGTACGCGAGACTCTCCCGCATGCAGCGCTCGGTACGGACTTAATCGTCGGCTTCCCTGGTGAGGGAGACGCTGAATTCACCCGTAACCTGAACTTTCTTGAGGAAAGTCCATTCACCTATTTTCACGTCTTTCCTTACTCTGTCCGCAACGGTACAACCGCAGCGAAGTTCACCGATAAAGTGCCACGACCGGTGATCGACGCACGCGCTCGCCAAGTACGCAAACTGGGCGAGCAAAAGAAAGCGGCCTTCGCGCGCAGCTTTATCGGTCATACTTTGCCGGTCCTGTTTGAACACACGCGCGACAAAGCGAGCAGTCTGCTTAAAGGCTACAGCCGCAACTACCAGCGAGTCCTGGCCGCTGGAAGCGACGAATACATGAACCGCGAAGTTCTCGTTACCATCACTCGCACGAACGGCGAAACGTTGTGGGGAGAGATACAAGAAGAAGTCGAAGGCGGAGCACGGAATGCCGCATACACTCCTCTAACTCCTTGATTCTGGATGCCGGACTGTCCTAAATCGAAACACAGAACATTGGTACACTTTACGACGCAACCCAACACCATTGTCATTCTGAGCCCTTCGGCTTCGCTCAGGATAAACTCCGCGAAGAATCTCACCGCGAGACCCTTCACTTCGTTCAGGGTGACAACTCTGGTGTGCCAATCCCTTGTGGTCTGATTTAGACTCCAGACTGAACAACTGCCATGTCTGACCTTTCCCAGCCCGAATCGATTCTTGGTTATTCGTTCCAACGCAAGGAACTGCTCGACCTCGCGCTTACTCATCGCTCATCTCATTTGCGGCCCGGTGAGGAACATAACGAGAAGTTAGAATTCCTCGGGGATGCGGTCCTCAGCCTGGCGGTGAGTGACCTGCTGATGCGGCGATTCCCGGAAGCGAGCGAAGGGGATCTGTCGAAGATGCGAGCTTCGCTTGTCAATGCGCAGGTGCTGGCCTCTAAGGCCGCTACCTTATCGCTGGGCAGTTGGTTGCGTCTCGGCGGCGGAGAACAACGCAGTGGTGGACGCGAGAAGCCCTCGATTCTCGCCTCGGCCTATGAGGCGGTTCTAGGCGCGGTGTATCTTGACGGTGGATTCACCCCTGCCTACGAGCTGGTCTCCCGACATTTCACGGATGAACTTGGAGAAAAGTCACGGGTTACCTTGTTCGATAGTAAAACCCGTTTGCAGGAGATCACCCAAAAAATCTTCAAAGAGACCCCAATATACACCGTTATCGAAACTCGGGGCCCGGACCACCAGCGTCTCTTCATCAGCCAAGTTTCCATCGCTGGCAAACTGTACGGCCGTGGTGAAGGCTCGACTAAAAAGAGCGCGGATCAAGCCGCAGCCTCCCAAACGCTTGCCATGCTCAAGCTCGAAACCGAAGACAAGCCTAAAGCCGATTCCTGATTTCGCACCTCAACCCTGCCTTCTAATAACATTACGTTAGACAAAGGCTCACCCGACCGTTTACGATCGGGCTGAATAATGGCTTACAGCAGTTCTCACTCGGATGTGCTCTTTTGAGCTTTGGTGGCGCGGCCATCTTGGCCGCGTTGCTGATCATGCAGGCAAGATGCCTGCACCACCAGGACTCATTCAATCGAGAACTGCTCTAAGTAGGGGTTGGCGCCAATAGCCTTCCAGGAACTCATCAAAGAAATCCTGAGTTTTGCCGATAATCGCATAAGAAGAACGCCTTTGGTGAGTACTCTCTGCGCGGACAGGATGATTGGGACGGCCAGTTCCTCCTCTGCGAGATCAGGGTATGAGGCCGCTCAGTTAGCCTGGCCAGCATAAAGACAAGGAGCGGAGCCGTGTTGAAAGTATCCCTGACCTTTCCATTGTTCATTGCGGCCTTGAACCTCTCCCTTCTTTTACCCAGCAAGGGTGCTGCCTCCACCAGTACGATCACCCCTGAAGGGGTTTACCGGTTCGAGACCGCAGAAGCTTGGGAGCAGTTCTACCTCAGTGGGTGTTCTTATCCCGAAGACCGCTGCCAACTGATTAGCGAAAACGGCGGACAAGTTTTCACGACAGATCATAGTGTTGGGTTGGAAATCTTTATCCAGGATGCTCAGGACGAAGAAAACATTGTGTGGCGATTCTGGAGACCCGACGGAACGTTGAAATGGGCCATTGGCATCACATATGACCGCGACACAGACTGCTGGAGTGGTGGTGGGATGTTGACCCCGGACTGTGGCGATCCAAACTCTCCATCTGGGATGACCCTGGAGACCCCTTAAAAGCGGATCAAGTGGGCGATTTTCGATGGGTAGACATTGAGCGGGACGGAGTATACG
>CAZAYE010000300.1:0-5265 GCA_964489255.1 uncultured Enterobacteriaceae bacterium | reverse complement strand
TCATCGGTGATGATCCCGCGCAGTGGCGCGCCAACATTCCTATCTACGCCAAGGTCAAATATCGAAATGTCTATCCGGGTGTGGACCTGGTGTACTACGGCAACCAGCGGCAGTTGGAATATGACTTCGTGGTTGTGCCAGGCATTGATCCGCGCGTGATTCAACTCAATATGACTGATCCGGCTGGGCAGCAATTACCCGCCGAGATTACCGCCAACGGTGATCTGCTCGTACGTGTTGCTGAGAGTGAAGTACACCTGCGCAAGCCGCTGGTTTATCAAGAGATAGGCGGCGTCCGGCAAAAGGTGTTCGGCCAATTTGTCTTGCTCGATTCTCAGGACTCAGCACTCAGAACTCAGGACTCACAAATCGTGGGTTTTCAGGTGGCGGCCTATGATACCGGCAAGCCGCTGATTATCGATCCGGTGCTGGAATATTCGACCTACTTAGGTGGTTCTCACCGCGATCAAGGCGAAGACATCGCCGTAGACACCACTGGAAACATCTACGTCACCGGCTGGACCTTCTCAGCAAACTTTCCGCTCTCTCATCCCTATGTAGCGACTTACCGAGGCATTTTCGTGACGAAGATGAGTGCGGATGGCTCGACGTTACTCTACTCGACCTATCTTGGCGGAACGACTGGGACTGACCAAGGTTTCGGCATTGCCGTGGATGATGAAGGCTCTGCGTATGTGACCGGCCGGACTGGCTCAACGGACTTTCCCGCGGCGCCGAAGTCAGGAGCAACCTGCCTCGCGTATCAATGCTTTAATCCTTGCTGTAGCTTCATCGATGCCTTTATGACGAAGCTGAAAGCTGACGGGTCAGATCTCCTCTACTCTACGTACTTTGGTGGCAGTGGTGGTGAGTACGGCTATGACATTGCTGTGGATTCGAGCAAGAACGTCTATCTCGTCGGTCAGACTGGCCAAAACGTTATGACGAATAACTTCCCCGTGAAAAATGCCCTGCAAACGCAAGCAGGGAATGTTGACGCTTTTCTGGCGAAATTCAACCCTATCGGCGGCACGGCGAGTCAGCCTCATAATGAAAATGATCTGGTGTACTCCACTCTTCTAGGCGGCAGTGGGACCGATATTGCTTACGGTGTTGCTATCGATTCCGACAGCAACGCTTGTATCACGGGCTATTCAACCGGCCCCTACGCTGGCTCTGCAGCTCCGGCCAGGGATTTCCCACTCGTCAACGGGTTTCAGACCTTGGCGAATGGGGATGGGAATGGGAATATCGCTGATGCTTTTGCAGCAAAAGTAAGTGCCGACGGCTCCGCGCTCATCTATTCCACGTATCTTGGTGGCAACAACGCGGACGAAGGGACTGCCATTGCTGTTGATAGCACCGGCAACGCCTACCTCACAGGGTGGACTTCCTCAATATGGAGGTCGGATGGACTCATTGGCTTTCCGGTCGTTAACGCTTCACAGACGAACAGAGCTGGCGGCGTGTCCGATGCCTTTCTGACGAAAATTACTCCTACCGGTGCCGTGACCTATTCGAGCTATCTTGGAGGAAATCGTACTGATTACGGCAGAGGCATTGCCGTAGATCCTTCCGGCAACGTCTATGTGGCAGGTGCGACGTCGCTGTATCAGCTTTTGCCGGATGACTTTTTCAATATCCAGCCCTTGCAGGCGTGTAGTTCGAATGCCGATGCCTTTGTCATCAAACTCAACCCAACCGGTTCCCTACCACCGTATGCTCGCGAGTATTCCACCTGTCTAGGGGGCAACAACACGGATGAAGGGAATGCCCTTGCGATAGATGCCTACGGCAATGCTTATATCACCGGGTATACCTACTCAGCGGACTTCCCGACCGTCAGCCCCTATCAGCAAAGCCTTGGGAGTACGAGCTTTGAAGATGTTTTTGTCGCGAAAATTGCCGCTCCGATCGATACCGATAACGACGGATATTCGACCGCGCAGGGCGACTGCAACGACAATAACGCCGCCGTGTACCCCGGTGCCACCGAGGTATGTAACAGCATAGATGATGATTGCGATAGCCAAGTTGATGAGGGCGTGCAGCAGACCACGTTCTATCAAGATCAGGATGGCGATGGATATGGCAGCGCGGCTTCGAGCCAACAAGCCTGTAGCCAGCCAGCGGGCTACGTGTCTGATAGCACCGACTGTGATGACAGCAATGCTGCTGTTCATCCGGGAGCGACCGAGGTGTGCAATGGCAGTGATGATAATTGCAACGGAGCGGCGGATGAATCTCCCACCAGCCTGACGACCCCGCTCACCCAATCCTGCTACACCGGACTGTCAGGCACAGCAGGCGTCGGCCTCTGTCGTATCGGCACGCAGACGTGTCTCAACGGCGTGTTTGGGAGTTGTGAGGGACAAGTGACCCCCACGACCGAGATCTGTAACGGCCAGGATGATGACTGTGACGGCAACGTGCCTGCGACCGAAGCTGATGCAGACGGCGATGGTATGCGGTCTTGCGATGGGGACTGTAACGACGCTGACAATACCACCTATCCCGGCGCGCCTGAACTCCGCGATGGGAAAGACAACAACTGCGACGGGGTCATCCCGGCTAATGAGCTCGACGCAGACGGCGACGGACTCAACGATGACGTGGATAACTGTCCACAGATCGCCAATCCTGATCAACGCGATGCATATGGAGATGGCCAGGGTGATGTCTGCGACCCCGACGATGATAACGATGGGGTGGTTGATGTCAGTGACAACTGTCCATTTGACGCCAACACAAATCAACTCGATAACGAGTCCGATAACATTGGAGATGTGTGTGATCCGGACGATGACAATGACGAGATTACTGATAACAGTGATAATTGTCCCTTCACTGCCAATCCAGACCAAGCGGACATCGACGCTGACGGTCAGGGGAATGCGTGTGACGATGATAGCGACGGAGACGGCATCCTCAATGCCGCGGATAATTGCCAGCTGATTCCCAACATCGATCAATTCGATACCGATCAGGATGGTCAGGGCGATGTCTGTGATTTAGACGATGACGGGGACGGTGTTGAGGATACGGCAGATAACTGTCCCCTCCACATGAACTCAGGGCAAGAAGACCTGGACGGCGATGGGATTGGCGATGTCTGTGACCCGGACGATGACAATGACGATATCGCTGATAACAGCGACAACTGCCCGTTCGTTGCCAACAGCGACCAGTGGGACTTTGATGTCGATGGAATCGGTGACGCCTGTGACAGCGACCTTGACGACGATGGCGTTGCCAACGCTGCCGATGTCTGCGGGTTCACGGAGTTGGGCGCTGTGGTCGATCCCGCCACTGGGTGCTCGCTTGACCAGCTCTGCCCCTGCGCAGGACCGCGGGGGACAACCGAACAGTGGAAGAACCACGGCAGGTATGTCTCGTGTGTGAGCAAGAGTGCCGAGGGCTTTGTGGAGTTAGGGCTCATAACCACGGCTGAGAAAGATGCCCTTGTCTCCGCGGCCGGGCAAACGACTTGTGGCCAGTAGATTCTCTGCTCGTGCGGGCGACCAACCGGTCGCCCGCAAGAAGAGCGAGGCAACGCCCCTCTTATGGAAACAAGAACGTCGTGGCGATAAGAGCCTCGGGCTGTACGAATATGATGGTGCAGGAGGAGCTAGGCGGAGGTGGCGCCATCCTTTTGGATTTCGTTCTTTTAGACCGTATCGTCCAGGAGGCCAAAGGCGTAAGTTTCGAGCAACTCTGCTAACAAGTGCTCGTTGGCAGTGGCGGTGAAGCTCCCCAAGCGTACCACCTTGAGTGATTTCGCCGCACGGTTGTAAACCGCCGCGCACAGCCGTGAGGGGTCGTGCCGAGCACGGTAACAGAGGCCATCCGGGCGCTCGGGATGCCGTTGTAATGCCAGCGCCCAGCGCTGGGCGCTACCGTAATCACCTGAGCAGAGCCGTTCATCTGCACCCAGGCGGGCCAGCCCTGGACCGGTCAGATCGACCAGACGAAGGGGCCGGCGCGCTTCAATCCGTGCCAGGCCGCGCGTACGCAATGCGCTCACGGTCACAAACCGCACGCCTGTCGGGTGCCCAAACGTCTCGATGAACGCGCAGTGCTCGTCTTGTCCGAGGTAGAGCACGCTGTACTCTCCGGCTGGTGGATCAAACCGGTTGTTCCCTGAACGGCTGAAATAGAGAGGTGCATGCTGTAGGCGGTAGACTCGAAACCAGACACGGTCGGTGGAGAGGAGTGGCAGCGAACGCTGCGCGAGATCTACTGGCGGTTCGGGATGCGGGCCAGGGCACGTGGCCTCAGGCGGCACCCTGTTCTCCGTAGGCACGGGCGGCGTGTCGTACCGCTTCAATATGCCCATGCCGGAGTTCCGCTAAGGGGGCCTTGCCGTTGAGGCGGACATTCCCGTTGAGAAAAAACCCGACTTGCATCCAGGGGTCGTGATCGCGCAAGTCGGCCAATACCTCCTCTAGCCCAGGCAGCACGCCGTGCTCGCCAAATTGCCAAGCTGGATAAGCGTACCCACGCCGGCCAACGTGAAGGCCGAGCAGGCGTCCTGCACGTCGCCGCTTATCCACTGCCTGCCGCGTGAGGTGCAGGCGCTTGGCCGCCTCTTCCGCCGTCAGCGAGCCACCTTCCGCTTCCAGCAGGTGGGCGCGGGTATGAAGGCCGCGTAGGCGCGCTCGGGCCAACGGATCTTGGCGTTGCAACTCTGCCACCGCCTCTGGCTCCCCGAGTACGGACAGAAGGACAGCGTAATCGGATGGAGCCCCGACCGCATCGCCCAGGGCTTTCTCTTCTAAATTCTCCGCCAAGCGAGTGAGCGCGTTGAGCCCGCGAGCCAGAAATGCCGCTCGTACCGGTTGTTTCCCCGCCCGTAGGAGCCGCGCCGTCGCCCCTTGCAGACTGCGCGGCGCAGTCGGGGCAAGCTCTTCACGCCGCGGGGCTAAAGCATTCGCCATGATCTGTTCCCAAAGATTGACAAATTACAGTATGAATAGAAGTATGTAACGTCGTCAACCATTCTCTTTCTCTACTTGTAATTGACCGATAATTCTTCCAGCAACGCCTTCGCCTCTTGCAAGTCGGCCGTGCCGAACCCTTCGGTCAACCAGCCGTAAATCTCTGCCAACATCCGCCGCGCCTCTTCCTTCTTGCCCTGCTGCTGCCACAGCCGGCTCAGACTCATCACCGCTCGCAGCTCCAGCGACTTTGCCTGTTGCTGGCGAGCAATCTCAATGGCCTTGTGAAAACACGCTTCGGCTTCGACATGGGGGTTAGGGGTTGGGG
>CAZAYE010000299.1:3008-5269 GCA_964489255.1 uncultured Enterobacteriaceae bacterium | reverse complement strand
GAGCAGTACTCTGGACTCTTGCGGCTGTCCAGCGTGCAGGGCAGCCATTGCTGTATTGGTCAGCACCCGTGCTGCTAACGCACGATTGTTGGTTTTCTGTGCGAGCGAGGCGCTTTCCTGATAGGCCCCAAGCGCCTCGCTGTATCTTTTCTGGGAGGTGAGCAGGTTTCCCAGGCCATTCAAGAGCAGAGCCGACAGTCTTTCATCCCCTAGCTCCCGTGCGATGCGGAGGCCGTCCTGCAGAGACCGTGAGGCGGCCTCCGCCGACCCAACGGCGAGGTACGCGTTGCCAAGGCTCCCCAGAACAGAGGCCATCCGTGCCCGATCGTTCGCTTGCTTGGCCAGTACCAGAGCCGAATCGAGGCTCTTCACGGCTTCCGTGTATTGGCCGAGAGACTCATACGCCTGCGCCAGCTGGGTCAGTGTGTCACTCTGCTCGCGCGGCTTCCCCTCTTGCTGGTATAACCGGGCCACCTCCCTCCAACTGATGACCGCGTCCTCGAAGGCACCGCGCCGAAACGACCTCAGGCCCTGGCCCAGCAGTTGCTCAGGCGATGCACCCTGTGGGGACGAAGTGGAGTTCGCTAACGCTAAGTGAGAGGGCGACAGGAAAGGATTGCCCACGCTCCACAGAAAAAGGCTCAGCAATAGAAAAAGCCAGCGGGGTAGAAAACAGCGATAGAGGCCTGTGTTCCGCATCGATTCCGGGATGGGAAGTCTTGGGCCTGTTGCCGTTTCCATAAGTCTGCTCCCTGTAGCGAGAAGAGGGTTCCTTGACAACTAGGAACCAATCATACATCTGGCGAAGCACTCTGAGCTGGCCCAAAAGCGCCTGTATTATAGTTTTCCCCGACCTTTCTCGTCAACTCTCTACCCTAAAAGACGGCGAGCAGGGCAAAATCGGATCACCGCGCCGAGCCCTTAGACAATCTTTCCGAAACCGATAGATTGTGAGAAAAGAGGTGGCAACTACTGCCAGAGAGCGGCGGACTGGTGGAATGCAGAAAGGGGACCGGAAATTGCAGCCCGGTACAGCGGGCATCTTGCTTGCTCATGCGCTATCATGGTATCGCGAGTGAAAAATGTTCCGGATAAGGAGTTGCCATGCCACGCGGAGCAGACGGAGTCGTTCAAGCGCTCACAGACGCAGGGGTCACCACGGTCTTCGGTATTCCTAGCATCCACAACATTGGCCTGTACGATGCCTTGCGTCGCGAGTCCTCAATCCGTCACATCGTTTGCCGTCATGAAGCTGCGGCGACTCACATGGCTGACGGCTACGCCCGTGCCAGTGGTGGGCTCGGAGTGATCATCTCTTCCACCGGCCCGGGTGCAGGATTCACCGTTTCTGCTCTGCAGGAAGCGTGGGGCAGTTGTTCGCCGGTGTTGATGATTACCACCAACATTGAGGCAGCCAAGATCGGTCAAGGTCTGGGCGCTCTGCACGAATTTGAAGAGCAAACGTCTTTGTTTCGCACGATTACCAAGGCAACCTTTTCTGTGCGTGCCGGAGAAGACTTCCGTGCGGTCACCAAAAAAGCCATTGACTTAGCACTGAGCGGCCGCCCCGGTCCAGTATGCGTGGAAGTGCCGACTGATCTACTGGCTGGTGAGGTCAAAGAGCCTTCCTCTCCTTCCCAGGGAGAGGACAGGAGTCAGGATTCATCTCTACCCAAACGAATTGACGAAGCCGTTGCCCTGCTTCGTCGTGCGAAACAGCCGGTGATTGTTGCCGGAACTGACGCAACTCGGGCCAACCTGGCAGCGGATCTCACCGCTTTGGCGGAGGCCCTCTGCGCGCCAGTCATCGTTAGCACTCCAGGCAAAGGGGTAATTGCCGAAGACCATCCCTTGTCTTTCGGCAACGCCGCGCGACGGATGGTAGTGAAAGAGATTGTCCCTAACTGCGACGTGACGCTGGCGATTGGCACACGCCTGCGCGAGGTCGATGCCAAACGTCGCGGCTTAGTGCTCCCTCAACCGCTCATCCATGTGGATTGGGACGAGCGCTGGATCGGCAAGAATTTTCCTGCCACGGTGCCGCTCGTCGGTGATGTCCGGGCCATTACCAGAGAGTTACGCAGACAATTGGAAGGCGAACCCTACACCGGTCAGCGGCAAGAACGGGTCACCGAATGGCGTAAGCAAGCGGATGCGGAAATTGCCCGGCTTCGGCAAGAACTGACGGAGATCCGCTACCTCGAGGTTATCCGTACCCTCTTGCCACGTGAGAGCGCCTTGGTGATCGACAACACCAAGCT
>CAZAYE010000299.1:0-2998 GCA_964489255.1 uncultured Enterobacteriaceae bacterium | reverse complement strand
CAGCTCGGTTATTGGGCGGAGTATTTTTATCCTGCGTATCAACCGAACGGGATCATTGCCGCTAAAGGTTCGGCACTGCTGGGATTTAGTTTCCCCGGAGCAATTGGCGCCAAAGTGGCGCGCCCTCATCAGCCCGTGGTGGGGATCATTGGCGACGGTGGGTTCCTCTATACTTCCCAAGAATTGGCAACTTGTGTGCGCCACAAGATCGGTTTTCCGCTCATTGTCGTCAATGATAATGCGTACGGGGTGATCGGCTATCTGCAGCGCACCGCGTATCAGGAAGAATACCAGTCGCGCTTGACCAACCCGGACTTCATGGCCTTTGCCGGAGCGTTTGGGGTAGCGGCAACCCGTGTCCGTTCCCCTGAGGAATTAGAGAAGGCCTTGGAGACAGCTTTAGCCTCTGGAGAGATGCATCTGATCGAATTGCAGACGGAGATTGCCGCTCCACCGTTTGGACGATACTAAGTCGGGTAAGCATTCAGCTATCAGCGAAGAGGATTGAGCCATTGAATCAGTGAAGGATTGAATCATTTTTTCGTTTCACCCCAATGAATCAATGAACCAATGAGTCAATGAATCAATGAGCCTGCTGAATGCTGACGGCCGACCGCTTGCCTGAGTTTATCCAAGAAGGAAGGTAGAGCATGCCACAACACCGCACGTTTATCTGGGGATGGGGGGACGAGGATCAGCAGCCGACCCCTGAGCAACAACAGGCTATTGCTAAGGGAATCGCAGCGAGCCTCGGCCGCAGTGATGTCGAGCTGAAGCGGACACCGACGCTGGACGAGATCGAGTTGCGTGCTCCACGACTCACACCGCCGTCAAGCCTCGCAGAAATCTGTTCCACTGCGACTTATGATCGAGCTGCACATTCGTACGGGAAGGCATTTCCCGACCTCCTACGGGCTTTCCGGCGCGAGTTCTTCAACCCGCCAGACGTGGTGGCTTATCCCAGAAACGAGGCGGATGTTGTTGCACTGCTCGATTGGTGTACTGAGATCAAAGCGGCGGCGATTCCATTCGGTGGTGGGTCGAGTGTCGTCGGCGGCGTCGAACCACCTGCAAACGATACCTACCGTGGGGCGGTATCGATCGACCTTCGCCATCTCAACAAAGTGTTGGAGATTGACAAGACCTCACGAGCCGCCCGTATCCAGGCCGGCGTGTACGGCCCGGCGCTGGAAGATCAATTACGCCCACATGGATACACCCTGAGGCACTATCCACAGTCGTTCGAGTTTTCCAGCCTGGGGGGATGGATCGCCACCCGCTCCGGCGGCCACTTCGCAACCTTGTATACCCACATTGACGATTTCGTCGAATCGTTGCGAGTGGTCACCCCGCGTGGCATTGTCGCTACGCGCCGCCTACCCGGGTCTGGCGCTGGGCCAAGTCCGGATCGCCTGTTTATTGGCTCTGAAGGGATTCTGGGCATCATCACCGAAGCCTGGATGCGGCTTCAGGACCGTCCGGTGTACCGTGCCTCTGCCGCGGTACGTTTTGCCAGTTTCGAGTCCGGAGTGGCAGCGGTGCGAGCCCTGAGTCAGGCGGGGTTATATCCAACGAACTGTCGCCTACTTGATCCCGCTGAGGTTGCCCGCAATAAGGTAGGCGACGGCTCGGGCACTCTGCTCATGTTGGGCTTTGAATCTGCGGACCACCCGCTCGATCCCTGGATCAACCGGGCACTAGAGTGTTGCACCGATCATGGTGGCACGGCACCATACGGCGTGGTTGTTCGCGGAGGAGGCGAGGCCGCAGGTCGGGGCGGCTCGGTTGGCGATTGGCGTGATGCATTTCTCCGCATGCCCTATCAACTCGGAACCATCGTCGCTCTGGGCGCAATCTCTGATACGGTCGAAAGTGCTATCACCTGGGAACGTTTTGCCGAGTTTCATGCTGGAGTGATGGCAGCGACGCAGCAGGCGCTCAAGGAAATCTGCGGCGGTGGCGTGCTTTCGTGCCGCTTTACCCATGTCTACCCGGACGGGCCAGCTCCGTATTATACGTTTTTAGGGCTTGGACGGCACGGGAGCGAGTTGGAGCAATGGCAAGCAGTGAAAGCTGCGGCCTGCGACGCGGTGATTCGCTATGGCGGCACGATTACCCATCACCACGCCGTTGGCCGCATCCATCGTCCCTGGTATGACCGTCAGCGCCCTGATCTATTTGCCACAGCTCTACGCGCTGCCAAAGCTGCCCTGGATCCGCAGGGTCTCTTAAATCCAGGAGTCTTGATTGACCCCTAGTCGAGGGCTTATTGGTCACCCTTCGACAGGCTCAGGGTGACCGGCGCAGAGTACACCGCAAAGTCCGATAACCGTTCATGCTGAGCTTGTCGAAGCATGAACAAGGTCTGTAGGAGAGCTTGCTGTATGTCTAGTGAGATGAACGTCATCCGTGACGCCATTGTGTCTGGTCTAGCTAAGCCAGAAGATTACACCGGGTTGCCCCTGCCACAGTCGATGTTGGCGGTTACCACCCACGAAGATGAAGTGAAGATGTTCGAAGGGCTCGAGTCCCACGAAAAAGATCCGCGCCACAGTTTACATCTCGATGAGGTAGCGATTCCCGAGGTGGGTCCGAACGAAGCCTTGGTGGCGGTGATGGCATCGAGTATCAACTTCAATACCGTGTGGAGTGCGATTTTCGAGCCACTGCCCACGTTCCAGTTTCTCAAGCGTGCCGCTAAGCGCAGCCCGTGGGATAAACGCCATGATCTGCCCTATCACATCATCGGGAGCGATGGTTCCGGCGTGATCCTGCAAGTGGGGCCGGGGGTGACCCTCTTCAAGCCTGGTGACGAGGTGACCATCCACTGTAATTACGTAGACATGCAGGCGCCCGATGGGCATGACGACTCGATGCTCGACCCCGACCAACGTATCTGGGGGTTCGAGACCAACTTTGGCGGCCTGGCCGAAATCGCCCTGGTGCGCGCCAACCAGCTTATGCCCAAGCCGCCGCACCTGACCTGGGAAGAGGCCGC
>CAZAYE010000298.1:0-5274 GCA_964489255.1 uncultured Enterobacteriaceae bacterium | reverse complement strand
ATCTCTTTGGGTTTTTGCTTCCTTTCCCCAAAAGGTTTCCTGAAAATGCACTAGACTGTCTAAACGGCTGAGCTCTCGATTTGGTTGACACTTTCCTAGAGGTTAACCTACAGTTCCCCGAAAGGCCTGACTTATCTATCCTCCTTGCGACATACAATTAGGGCATTATCCACCCACGCCCACATGCGATTGATCGCCTCCGTGGCCTTGTCTGCCCAGGGAGCCAGCACCTCCTGGAGGGCAGCTCTCTCCTGGCGGAGTCGTTCCTCCAGCGTAAGGTTGACCCGCTGCTCCAAGGCAATAAGGTCCGAGCGCGGGACAAGCCGCAGTACTCTCAGCAATCGCACATACGCATCCCGTGCCGTTTCCCAGAGCCACCCTTTTTCTTTGTGAACTCCGCTCTTTTCATCTGGCACTGCTCCTCCCCACGAGGGAGGAGAAAAGGCAAAAGGGATCTCCTCGCGATTCGTATGGATCACTGTCAGTCCGTAATGCCGGCAGACCGCCTCAATCAGTTCCGGATGGTAAAAGCGTACGTGTTCGGGATCGCGCCAGAAGCCAAAAAGTTGCATGCGCATCGACTCGGGATTGGAAAACATCAACACGAGGGTCCCCTTCTGCTCCAACCGGGGCACGATCAATTCGATGAGCTGTAATACCTGGTCGAAAGGTAAGTGTTCGAGGAAATTAGCACAGAAAATGCCATCGTAGACGTCACGGGACTGCGCCAGAAACTCGAAGACATCCTGCTGTATGACTTCCCACCCCTGGGCCTGCACCCACTTGGCGATGCTCTCGTTGCGCTCAACACCGGTCGCCGCGATACCTTTCTCAGCAAGGAGTTCCAAGAAGATGCCCGAGCCACAAGCCAGATCCAACACCTGACGACAGCCGGTAAAATAAGGGAGATATTCCGCGAGCAGTTCGCGATTCCATTGACGATCTCGGAACGACAGCTCGTAGTGGGAATAGTCAAAGGGACCAGTCGGTGGTGCGCTCGCCGCTCTTTCCACAGAGTGCACAGCCTCACCCGAGGCAGGTGCCTTACGGTTGATCACCGTCATGTAGAGTTCCAGGGTGGTGAGATCTTGTATGGAGTATTTCTGTAGCTCTGGGGTGTAAGTCACCAAATCCGCCGTCCGCACCGCGACTTTTTTGAACTCAAAGTTGAGGGCTCGCAACTCATGCTCGATGCTGGACACGGTGATCTGGTTGAGTTCTGAATAATACCGCCAGAAATCCGCCGGCGAGTAGGTAATTCCACCTCGATCCATATACTGCGGCTGGGCGGAGAAGACGATCGTTTTGAGTTCTTCCGGACTCTTGCGCAAATGGACAAACGGCTCAGAAGTAAACTCTCCGAGATGGTGCCCGAAGTTGCCATAATAGAGCCCTGGATGCAGGAAAAAGAGCCCACCGTCCTTCAGGACCCTTTTGATTTCTTTCAACGTTTGCAGATGTCCCCCGGCGAGGTGCTCCAGAGAAGCCCAGGAAAGAACCACGTCGAAGTAGTCGTCAGGGTAAGGAATATGATTCGCATCAGCCTGGCGAAAAACCAGGTTTTCAGGCAGGGCGTCAAAAGACAACCCACTTTCCCGCATCATGCGGGGCAGCTCACGGAAGTTCCCTTCCAAATCAATGGCCACAAGGAGTTGCGGCCGCTTCCGTAAGAAGACCCCGAGGGCCGTGATTCCGTCCCCGCATCCTACGTCAAGAATTTTTCCTGTGAGCAGCGGAGAGTCATCGAGCATGTAATAGATAATCGTCCGTGCAGCATGTTCGAAGTGTTTAAAAAACCAATTGTCTCCTCCTTTCTGCCAGCTTAACCCTTCGGCTCCGTGCAGCCTCCACCTGCTCACGATTTCCGAGGAATCGCCCCGTGTTTCCCCTTCGATTTCGAGTGGCATCGCTGCCACAGCCGCAAAGAGGCTTTGATACTGTCCATTCGGCGCAACAGCCATCTCGATGTGAATCTGATATTCTCCGTCCGCTAGGGCAAGCTGGGGGGTGTGCCATTCAATAGTGTATAACCCACGGGGTAACCAGGAGATGTCCCACCCATCCTCACCCATATAGCGGACATATACGACATCTCCGTCTTCCGCCCTGACTAATGAGAGGCGGAAAGTGGGATCAAAAAGAATTTCTTCAGCAACCTGCACAAAAAAACGGATAGTCAAAGGATCGCCAGCTTGAATCGCCTGTCCCGAGCAGCCCTCCTGGTCAAAAAACTCCATTTTTTGAATCGCACACTCCCGCTGGTTCTTGTTCGGCATAGAAGTCTTATCTTTCTTGCTCTTGTAAAGGAGGCGCAAAGAAAATCCACGGTCCTTCCCAGAAAAACCACTGGTCGGGTCTCGTGCGAATCTCCCGTTCAAGGAGCTGCACGCAGTAGTGAAAAGCTTCTTCGATCTTCCGTGGATCTTCCGTCAGCCAGAGAGGTGGAAGAAAACGGAAAGTCCGCTGGTTGTTGCTGTCTACCGACGTAAAAAACGGGAGAAGAGGCACTTCCGCTCGCCCAGCAATGATAAAGGGTCCGTAGGGAAAACGCGCTGGGCGGCCAAAGAATTCTGTTTCCTTGGTTCTTCCAGTAAGAGGAGGAGGGACATCGAGGGCTATCCACAAAAAAGTTCCTTGGCGGACGGCTTCCACCGCTTCCTCTATCCCTCTCCCACTCAACAACGGCCGAGCGCCGACCGCCCGGGTCACACACCAACTGCGAAAGCGAAAATACAGATACAAAGCAGAGAAGGGGCTGGGAAACTCTTCCCTCACCACGGGTCGCATGATGAGCTGAGGCTGCACGCCGAGAGAACGGAGAAAAGGATTGATGAACAGTCCGCCGCCCAGATGCGCGCCCAAGAGCACTGCGCCCTTTCCCGCGCGTTTCACTGCTTGCACATACTCTGCTCCCTCCACATGGATGAATTTCACCACGCAGCGAAAGGGTTTGACGAGAAACAAATACGCATCTAATTCGTCGCACGAGAGCACTTCTTGATAACGCTTGGCAATAGGACTCTGCGGTTCTGCCAAGAGCTCCTCTACGTATTTTACGGCCAAAGTCGTGCGGGCAGAATTCCACCACGCATGAACACGGCCTCGCAACCGACCAAGCTGATACGCCAGCGGCACCGGGAAAAGGCTGATGAGGGGAAGAATGAAAAAGTAGTCAAGCAGGGAAAAAACATTCTTCAGCATAGAGCCAACGCCCGTACCCGCTACAGGTAATCGGCAAAGAAGCCGCGACAGCGATGAAAGAGATACACTCCACAGCAGAGCACCAGACTCGCCACGACGAGGCAATACAGCAGTCTGAATTCTCCCGCAAAGGTATGCGACAGGATCAAAGAACGGTACAGGCCAATGATCGGCGTCACCGGGTTCCAGTACAAGACGGGCTGCAAAACGGCGGGCACCAGGGTGGAGGGATAGATGATCGGGGTCAGAAAAAACCAGATAGTGAAGCCAGCGTTCGTGAGTTGGCCGACGTCCCGGAAAAAGACATTCCCGCAGGCCAGGATCATGCCGATCCCTACGGCTAAGACGACATGGAGAGCGAGAGGAATCACTAACAAGGCGACACTCAGTATCGACACAGATCCCTGCCACGCCAGCAGCGCCAGCAGAAACAACCCAAAGCCGATGCCCTGGGTGAGAAAGCTCGACAGCGTGATGGAAATCACTAATAGTTCTGAGGGAAATTGGATTTTTTTGACTAAGTTGGCGTTGTCGGTGATAGCGGTCACCGAACGCAGACAGGCCTCCTGAAAGGCCATCCACGGCCACAATCCACAAAAGACAAACTCAGTGAAGCCGTACCCCCCCTCCATCTTCGGCACTCGGTAAATATAGGCAAACACCATAGTGTATAGGCTTAACATGATCGCCGGATGGATGAGGGTCCACACCCCACCAAGACTGGAGCCGGCAAACCGTGCGCTGATATCCCGCTTGACCATGGTGACCAGGAGGTGTCGATGCGTGGCCAGGGTGGAGAGAATCCCCACAACTCGTTCATATTGCTTCCAGAAAAAACCGCGGCTCGAGCCGTAGAGGTATGCTGAGGGAGAAGAGGAGTGAGGGGGATTGAGTCGCACGGTCAGAAAAGCTCCCCGGCAGGAAGAAGTCAGCGTTGGACGACAAAGTCCCCAATCACTAAGGCATCCATGCCAGTCTGCTGAAACATTTCGACGGCTTGCCGGGGAGTATTCACAATGGGATGCCCCTTCAAATTGAAGGAGGTATTCAACACCCCATACACTCCGGTCGCCTTGCCAAATTCTTTGAGGAGAGAGTAGTACAGCGGATTGGCGGATTCTGTCACAGTCTGTGCTCGCGCCGTGCCGTCCACATGCACGGCCGCGGCAAGATCCCGGCGTCCCGCGGCAGTCGTGGTCAACGCTTTGGTCATAAAAGGGGCTTCGGGACCACGCGGGAAATACCGCTCGCGCTCTTCGTACACGACCGACGGGCCAAAGGGTCGCCACGGTTCTCGGTGTTTGACTTTATTATTTACGGCCTCCTTCATCGCCGCGTAAGCCGGGTGGGCAAGAATCGAACGGTTGCCCAAGGCACGGGGGCCCATCTCCATTCTCCCCTGGAACCACCCTAAAATTTTTCCTGCCGCGAGGAGGGCCGCGCCGCGCCGCGCAATGTCAGCGCACCCCTCATAGCTGACCCCAGTTTCCTCGAGCACGGCCTTGATCGCCGCATGGCTGTACTGTGGCCCATAGTACGCATGAGGAATAGGGTGAGGGCGCTTTCCCGTCAGGCGGGCAGAGAGCAGGTACGCCGCACCGATCGCTCCGCCTGAATCGCTGGCCACCGGGGGGACATAGAAACGCTCGACTGCCGGGTGCGCAAGCAGTTCTCCATTCATCTTGGCATTGAGACCGACGCCACCGGCAAGACAGAAATCCTGCCACCCCGTCTCCTGATATAAAAGATCGAAGAGATGGCGGCCGATCTGTTCGGTCGCATATTGCAGAGAAGTGGCGATATGTTCATCAGTGCCGTTGATCGGGTTCTGCCGGTAGGGGCGCGGCTCACCGAAGAAGCGCGTCAACCCGGTTGGCACGCTGGAGAGCCACCCCACCGTCGAGCGTGACCAATAGTAGTCAGGCCGAGTGAGAAAACCGTCAGCAGTAGGGAAAACGATCTGGGTAAAGGCCTCGCCGAACCGATTCTCCCCGTACGATGCCAGGCCCATCACCGTGCCCTCGCCATCAAAAGGAGGCTGTCTCTTATACACATCTGACGCTGCCGACGATC
>CAZAYE010000297.1:0-5302 GCA_964489255.1 uncultured Enterobacteriaceae bacterium | reverse complement strand
GGTGGGCATAGGCCTCCAGGCATACTTCCCGCACCCGCCCCAAGAGCTCCCGAAAACTGGGATTGCCACTGAGATCGGTGCGCAATACCAGCGTGTTGACAAAAAATCCTATCAACCCCTCGGTCTCGGCTCGCGTGCGGTTGGCAATGGGCGAGCCCACCGCAAGATCCTCCTGCCCGGTGTAGCGGGACAAGAGGACGTAGAAGGCCGCCAGCAGTGTCATGAAGAGGGTGGTGCCTTCGCGCTGCCCTAGCTTCTTGAGTGCTGTCACCAGCGGGGCCGGCAACACAAAGGGGGAGGTCGCCCCCCGAAACGTGGGCAGCGCCGGGCGCGGGCGGTCCGTAGGGAGTTCCAGCACTGCCACGCCCTGCAGCTGTGCCTGCCAGTAGGCCAGCTGGGCTGCCAACGCCTCCCCCTGTAACCACTGCCGCTGCCAGAGGGCAAAGTCGGCATACTGAAGGGGAAGGTCCGGCAGCGGCGAGGGCTGCCCATGGGAGAAGGCCTCGTACAGCACGACCAGCTCTCGGATGAGTACTCCCATCGACCACCCGTCCGAGACGATGTGATGCATGGTCAATAGTACCACATGATCCTCGTCGCCGAGCCGTAGCAACTGCACCCGCAAGAGCGGCCCTTGAGTCAGATCAAAGGGGCGCTGCGCTTCCTCAACGGCCACCCTCTGTACTGCCGCCTCCCGCTCGGCCTCGGGCAGCTCTTGCAGGTCTGTCACCGGCAGCGGCACCGTGAGGGGCGGGACGATGACCTGTACCGGCTGCCCGTCCACCATCGCGAACGTGGTCCGTAACGCTTCATGCCGCCGCACGACCTCGTTGAGGCTTTGCTCCACGGCGGCCACATTGACCTGCCCCCGAAGCCGCACGGCGGTGGGGATGTTGTAAAAGGGGTTGTCGGGCACCAACTGGTCCAGAAACCACAGCCGCTGCTGGGCAAAAGAGAGTGGCAAGGCTCCGCCGTGGGGGACCGGCACTAAGGGTGGTGCCTGCAGCTCGTGCTTGGCCTGGCGCACGGCCTCAATGCTCTCGGCCAGGTCGGCCACGGTGGAGGCCTCAAAGAGACAACGCAGGGGCAGCTCGACGTGGAAGACGGTGCGCAGGTGGGAAACGACTTGCGTGGCCAGCAGCGAGTGACCACCCAACTCAAAGAAATTATCGTGGACGCCCACTGCCTCTACTCCTAGTACCTCCGCCCAGATTCCCGCCACCACCTCCTCAGTCGGCGTGCGCGGGGTCACGAAAGCTTTCTCCAAGTCGGGCCTGACTCGATCGGGCGCCGGCAGTGCCCGGCGGTCTACCTTGCCGTTGGGCAGCAATGGCAAGGTCTCGAGCCGGACGAAGACCGCAGGCACCATATACTCGGGTAGCTGTTCCTTGAGAAACCTCCGCAGCTCACTGATTGCAGGAGCCGACTCTTGCGCAGCGACCACATAGGCCACCAGCCGCTTCTCGCCCGGCGCCTCGTCCTGAGCGACGACGACCGCCTCGCGCACGGCGGGATGTTGGCTCAGGACGACCTCGACCTCCCCGAGCTCAATGCGGAACCCCCGGATTTTCACCTGCTGATCGAGGCGGCCGAGGAACTCGAGAGTGCCATCGGGCAAATAGCGGGCCAGGTCCCCGGTCTGGTACAGCCGCGCGCCGGGCTCGGTGCTAAAGGGATGGGGAACGAACCGCTCGGCCGTCAGCTCCGGGTGGTGGAGATAGCCCCGGGCTAGGCCATCTCCACCAATGTATAGCTCACCCGGCACGCCAATAGGCACGGGCTGCAGATTTTGATCCAGCAAATAGACCTGCGTGTTAGCGATGGGGCGACCGATGGGCGGGGGAACCTCGGTCCCTGTTCCGGTGGGCACGAAAGCCCATGTCGTCACAACCGTGTTCTCCGTCGGCCCATAGTTGTTGACGAGGCCAAACGACAGTGCCTGCCGGGGGGCTCGGTGCAGCTTCTCCCCACCTGTCAGGAGAACTCTCAAGGTCAGGCCCGTCAGCCCCTGCTCCTCCAGAACGGTTTCCGCCAGCGACGTGGGAAGAAAACAGATGGTAATGGCCTTGGCGGCCAGCCAGTCCAACAGCTTTGCTGGAGACAGGCGAGTCTCTTCATCCACAATATGAATACTTGCTCCAGCAATCAGGTAAGGCCACAACTCCCACCCGGATGCATCAAACGATAGCCCGGCCAGTTGAGTCGCCCGGTCTGCCGGCGTCACGTTGTAAGCACGCTGGTGCCACGTGGCGAGATTGACCAGGCCGGCATGTTGAATTTCTACCCCCTTCGGCTTACCCGTAGAGCCTGAGGTGTAGATCACATAGGCGAGATTGTCGGCCATGGCTGCACTGCCCGGATTCTCCTCCCTTTCTTGGCCTATCCTCTCCCAGTCTGCATCTAGGCACACTACCTTGGCTTCATGCTCTGGCAGCCCCGCCACCAACCGTTCCTGGGTCAACAACGCTGCGACCTGCGCATCCTCAAGCATAAAAGCCAACCGCTCCTGAGGATATCCCGGATCTAAAGGCACGTAGGCCCCTCCAGCTTTGAGGATACCCAGCAAGCCCACCACCATCTCCACGGAGCGCTCCATGGCGACCCCGACGAGGACCTCGGGCCTCACGCCTTGTGCCTGGAGATAGTGAGCCAGTTGGTTGGCCCGCCGGTTCAGTTCCCGGTACGTCACCTGCTCATCGGCAAAGACGAGGGCAAGCGCATCCGGCGTGCGCTCGACCTGGGCCTCAAAGAGCTGCTGGATGCACTGATCGTGGGGGTAAGGACTCGTGGTGGCGTTCCACTCTACCAGCACCTGCTGCCGCTCGGCGGCGGCCAAGAGCGGCAGGTCTGACAGCCGTTGCTCAGGCTGCGCGACGATGCTCTCCAGCAAGGTCTGCAAATGTCCTGCCATCCGGCCGATGGTAGCGGCATCGAACAAGTCTCGATTGTATTGCAAGGAGGGAGAGAACGACCCCGCCACCTCGGTCATAAATAACTCCAGATCGAGAATGGCCGACCGCCGTTCCAGGGGGAAGGACTCCAGCACAAGTCCCCCCAGATTCATCCGTAAGCTCCTTTCACCCAGCACGGACGTTGGTACTGCCTGCTCCGCAAGCTGGTGCGGTTTATCCAGGACGAACATAACCTGGACAAGCGGTGTACGGCTAGGATCCCGGATCGGCTGGAGTCGTTCGACTAAGAGGAAGGCGGGGTAATCCTGATGCTCAAGAGCAGCCAGTACCGTGTGGCGCACTTGGCCAAGAAAAGTCTTGAATGTGGGGTTTCCAGACAGATCTGCTCGTAAGACGACAGGATTAGTGAAGAAGCCTATGACACCTTGGAACTCAGCCCGACTCCGGCCGGCGATGGGGGAGCTCACCAAGATGTCTTCTTGCCCGGTGTAGTGGTGGAGCATTACCTGGAACGCTGCCAGTAAGACCATGTACAGGGTCGCGCCTTCACCCTGCGCCAGCGCCTTGAGCTGCCGGATCAGTTCCTCGGGCAGATTGAAGGTGTGCGAGGCGCCGCGATATGTCTGCACGGGCGGTCGAGGCCGATCGGTCGGCAGCTGCAGCACTGGTAACTCCCCCGCCAGCTGCCTCTGCCAATAGGTCCAGAGCTGCTCACCTCCCGGGCCGGCCAACATTTCGTTCTGCCAATAGACGTAGTCCGCGTATTGCGTGCTAAGAGGAGGTAGGGAAACCTGCCGACCAGTCTTTTGCGCAAGGTAGAGCGTGCCGAGCTCATCCAGGAGCACGACGAGAGACCAGAAATCGAGCGCAATGTGATGTACCGTGAGCAGCAGGAACTGTTCCTGTGCCGATCGAGTGAACAACTTCACTCGCAGCAATGGCCCTCGTTCCAGATCAAAGGGGCGATGAGCTTCTTCAACTAGCCGATGCTTCAACTCATCTTCCCCCCAACTGGAGGCGTCTGTCACCTCGAAGCAGACTTGCTGGTGCTCGCGGACTTGCTGGATAGGTTTCCCATCGCGTGTCGTGTAAGTGGTTCGCAGGGAAGGATGGCGATCGAGCAGTGCCTGAAACGCGCCGTGCAAGGCCGCAACGTCCACCTCAGAGCAGCAGCGTGCTGCAAAGCTGACATTGTATACGGTGCTCTCCGGCGCCATCTGATTCAGAAACCATATGGCTTGCTGACCATAGGAGAGCGGATACAAAGATTGGGACTCGCTGGCTTTTTGCCGCAAGAGCTGTGCGAGGAGCGCACGCTTCTCCTCCAGTGAAAGATCAGCAATACGTTGAGAAGTACTGCTCATTCTTCCCATCCCCTCCTCAGCCAGCCTATCCATGAGCAAGGAATCCACCTCCTCCTCAGAAAGTTGGTCCAGGTTAGCCAATCGCTGTTCTGCCTTGCTCCGCGGGGGAGGGGACAGTGAAGTGACAGAGGTCGTCGCAGCCAGTTGGTCAAGCATCTGGGCTGCAAACTGAGCGACGCTGGCTCCCTGGAGGAACTTCAGTAGGGACACAACCACTCCGAGATCGGCCTCGACCCGATTCTTCAACTCGATAGCCATTAAAGAGTCCAGCCCGAGACTGGTGAGCGGCCGCTGCGTGTCTACCTTGGGGGGGGAAAGCCCCAGCGTTCTGGCCACTTGTTCACGGAGATAGGACTCCAGCAACTGTTGGCGCTCCTGTGATTCGGCAGCAAGGAGGGCATGGCGAATTGGACTCCCTTGTCCTCCCGGATGTTCCACCTGCGGCGAGTCGTCGGCTCCCTCACGGGCCAAGTGAGAGAGCAGTGGTGGTTCACTGAATATCGTCGCATAGAGCCGGTGCCACTGCTGGCGGTTGACAGGCATCACTACGGCCTGGGTTGAACCTTGGTGAAGCAGGCGTTCCAGCGCTTCCAGCCCTTGGCGGGGGGCAATGCCCCCAATGCCCAGGAGCGCGAGTCGCTTCGTCAGGCGGCTCCCCCCCGGAGTCCCCGTAAACCCCAAGTCAGCCCAAGCTCCCCAGTTGATGCTCAGGGCCGGTAGACCCTGGGCCCGTCGATGATACGCCAGCCCGTCCAGGAAGGCGTTAGCGGCGACATAATTCCCTTGACCAGGAGAGCCAAGGACTGAAGCCGCAGAGGAGAACAGCACAAAGAAGTCGAGCGGCGTGGGCAAAGTCAGCGTGTGGAGGTTCCAAGCACCGTTGACCTTAGGCCTCATAACCCGAGTAAAGCGCTCTTGATTCAGTTGCAGCAGGATACCATCGTCCAGAATTCCGGCGGCATGGACGATCCCTCTCAATCTGTCTCTTATACACATCTGACGCTGCCGACGATCTTACGCGTGTAG
>CAZAYE010000296.1:0-5309 GCA_964489255.1 uncultured Enterobacteriaceae bacterium | reverse complement strand
GACGGTGGAGAATACCTACTTCTCTCCTTTCCCCCACCCTGAGGGCAAGAAAATCTACTGTGGCGGGAACTGGCATAACATCGCGGTCTTTGACGCCGAGACCCTCGAGCCACTCACAAAAATCGAATTGGGGAATACGCAGGCTGGAGGGAGCCTGCGATTTGTCCAACGATGAAGGATTTCCCTCTCCCCGCACCACGGGCAAGAGAGAAAAACCGCAGAAAGCCTGCTGCTGTGAGTGCAGAGGTAACCCGTCGCGCCCTGTTCCTGGACATTGCTGCTGCTTTGCTGCTCGGTCAAGCTGAAACGCTTGCCTTGGCAGGAACAGGGGCTGCGGGGACAAAGAAAAAGGCCATGAGCTTTGCCGCGGTTGTCAAACGTCGCTCAATGATCCGGGCCTACAAGAGCGACCCGGTGCCTGAGGAGAAAATCCAACGCCTGCTCGAATATGCTGTGCGCGCGCCGAGTGCCGGGAATCTCCAACCGTGGGAGTTCATCATTGTGAAGAACCCGGAGACCCGCGCCAAGCTAGCGAAGGCGGCGTTCGACCAGACCGCAGTGGCGAGCGCACCGGTGATCATTGCCACCTGCGCCGATATCCAACGAGTCGGCAGCAAATATGGCACGCGCGGATCATTCTATAGTTTAGTCGATGCGTCTTTTGCTTCCCTGCTCATTCTGCTCGGCGCAGTTGAACAAGGCTTGGGCGCGTGCTTTGTCGGTGCGTACAATCCCGAAGCAGTCTCTCAGCTCTTTGCCTTGCCCGATCATGTCCGGCCCGTGGGGTTAATCACGATCGGTTATCCGGCAGAACCCCCCCGCAAGCCGAGTACGCCAAAGCTGCCACTGAGTAAACTCATACATGCGGAGAAATGGTAAAAGAGTAGTCAGGAGCCAGGAGTCAGTAAGACCTGATAAAAGGAGTCAATTTTCTGACTGATCACTGACGACTAATAACTGACAACTCTTTATGTCTGACCCGATCATTGAGCTCCGTGGCGCCACAAAAAGATTCGATCGCGTGACCGCACTCGATCACGTGTCGTGTGCGATTGGAGCGGGAGAGGTCGTTGGTCTGCTCGGACCGAACGGCTCAGGCAAGACCACCCTCCTTCGTCTTCTCTGTGCCTATTTTCCGCCGACCAGCGGCAGTGTCCGCGTTGCTGGGTATGAGACCAAGGAAGCCCCCCTGGAAGTACGTCGACGCGTAGGCTATGCCCTGGAAGGGGTAGTGCTCTACCCTGATTTGACGGTCGCCGACTTTCTGGACTTTGTGCGGGAAATCAAAAAGGCTACCGCTCAGCAGCTCGATACCGTGGTCGCGCAGTGTGGCTTGGCAGGATGGCTGCGCAGGCGCATCGGGACTTTGTCGAAGGGCTACCGCCAACGTGTTGTTTTGGCGCAGGCACTGCTCGGGGATCCGCCCATACTGATCCTTGATGAACCAACGATCGGGATGGATCCAGAGATGGCGGTCAGAGTGCGTGAACTGATCAAAGCTCTCTCCGGATCTCGAACGGTGCTACTCAGCACCCATTCCTTGCCCGAGGCGAGTGCTGTCTGTCAACGAGTGCTGGTCCTGAATCAAGGTCGCCTCCTTGCTTCTGGTCCCCCACACTCGCTGTTTCCTGAACAGACTTCAGCCTCAACCTTTGAGGAGGCGTTCCTGCGCTTGCTTACCTCTCAGGTATAAGGACTGCGGACGATCAGACGGAGCAGTGAGCAACAAGAAGAAAAAAGACGGAGGAAGTACTCATGGAACATATCAGAAGTAGACAGAGCCGACTGTTTGCTGTGACAGGAGTGGCCTTGTTGCTTCTCGGCCTGTGTCCTGTGGCGCTGGCGCAGGAAGCGAAAGGCAATTTCAGCGGCAAACAGCTCTATTCTAAGACTATTCTTGGGAAAGAATACCGTATCGAGACCGTGGAAGGAGAACCAGGGAAGTACGGAGTGTATTGGGGCGAAGAGAAAATGCAGTGGGAGCCCAAGCCCTTCTACCCGGATGAGCTGAACCAGAAGGGCCCCATGTTCTATGTCGAACACCTGAACCTGAAATTCTTTCCCTATAACAATTCACTCGCAGAGCGGGAAAAGTTTACTGCCTTCGATGTCCAGAACTGCTGTGCGTTCTTTGCCCCGTTCGTCGCTGGACCGATCGACCTGGAGGATGGGTTTGACTCGCACCTCTATTCCCCCACCGGCTATCGCCGTGACAAGGTCGGTATGGAGTTCAACAAGTGGTATCTCGAAGGGCGAACTAAACACGTCTGGGATAAGGACTCGACCACCGGCGAGCCCTACCGCAAATACCTGTTTATTTTCCGTGCGCCGCAGGACTTGGCCAAGACGGCTTTCTTCCAGGTGCAGTACCAAGGGAAGAAAGAAGATGACAACTTTCTATACAATCCTGTGGTGCGCAAAGTGCGACGCCTGGCGACCGCCAACCGCCAGGACGTGATCGGTGGTCTGGTGTTACGTCAGGAACAAAACTCCCTCATGACGCCGATTCATAACTATCAGATGCTGGGCAGCCAACTCCTGACTCTGCCTGAGGTTGATCCTACGCTAGGTTTTGCAGGCGGCGAGGATAAGCAGAGTCCAGCGGTAGAATACAAGCGTGTGGATGGCTTGGGTGAGCCCTGCTGGGTGTATGAGACTACTCCATTTCGTGAGGACTGGTGGTTCGCCCGACAGGTGAATTACGTGGGCCTGTTCACTATGGTGAACTGGCTGACTGATTCGTTTGACCGTGAGGGGCGTCTGATTCAGCGAGTCGTCTGGGATCAGGAGCTGTCTACCCCTGGAGCTGACTCAAAAAAGACACCAGAAGGCCGCAGCTCCTATCTGACCTGGGGGGGATCGACCTTCAAAGACTATACCACCGGCTTCTGGGTCGTAAGCTATCCTCACGAGCGAACCCTGAACCCGCCGCTGCCGGAGACGATTTACAACACCAACACCCTCCTGCAGGAACCGAAGACGGTGGATTTTTATCGCAAGTAGCTATCAGCTGTTAGCTGTTAGCTGTTAGCTCTGAGCTGTTCTGTAGTGGAGAGCCTTGTGCTTTGCGTAGGAGAAGCTCTGCGAAGGCTTTCAGGGCCAGATTCTTCGCTGCGCTCAGCGCTCAGAATGATGGCAACAAAAAGCTAAAGGCTAGTAGCTCACAGCTAAGAGCTTTTTGGGGGCTTTTTCATGCGCAAACTGGTCGAATTTACGGTGCGGATGCGGTTCCCGCTGTTGTCGCTTTGTATCGCTCTCACCGCATCGTTTCTCTTTCTGACACAGAGCGCCAAGCTCTATGACGATCCGAATGAGTGGTTACCTGCAGACAATCCTATCGGCAAGCTCAACACCTATTTGCAAGAGAAGTTTGGCGGTGGCAACCTGGTCACCATTCAGGTGAGCGTCAAGGATGGGGATATCTTCAATACCGAGACGCTTGCGAAGGTCAAGCGCATGACGCGTGAGGTGCTGTTGACCTGGGGCGTCATCCCATACAACGTGCTCTCCATCGCCGCGTTGCAAGTCCGTTATCTCAAAGCAACCGATGATTTTCTCGACAATACCCCTCTCATGGATGAAGTGCCGACCACGCCTGAAGGCATGGAGCGGCTGCGATACGGGGTCACGCACAACCCGCTCGTCTATGGTGTGCTAGTATCCCCGGACTTTAAGTCTACTATCATCGTCACGGATTTTCGTACCGGCAGGGGATTCAAAGCGGACCTGCCGACGACTGATCCTGTGGCGATTTATAAACGGATCCAGCAAATTACCACAGCGGAACGTGACGACCGGCATATCATCCAAGCCACCGGTACGCCAATCATTATCGGCTGGGTGAATAGTGATGGGCTGCCGTACATTGCCTTAGCCTTTGGGCTCTTCCTGGCGGGTATAACGGCAGTACTGTGGTTTGCGTTTCGCAGCTTTCGGGGCGCGTTCATCGCTATTAGTCTCGGCATCATCGCCTCAGGGTGGGCTTGCGGCCTGAAACTCCTCTTCCAAGGCTACGTGCTGCACTCGGCATCTGCGCTGATTGCGCCGTTCATCATTGTCGCCGCTGCTGCCTGTCATCACACCCAGTTCCTCAAGCGCTTTTTTGATGAAGAATATCCAGCAACCGAAGAGGCACGCTCGGCAATCGTCAATACGTTTACTCCCTTGCTCTTTCCTATGACGGCCTCGCTGGCAACCGACGTTGCCGCATTTGTTATCATGGCGTTCGTCCCTTTTGAGAACGTGTCTGAACTCGGAGCAACCACCGCATTTGGTCTCGGAGCGATCATCTTTAATGTGTTCTTTTTGCAAATTCCTCTGCTGGCGTTCTTGCATGGTTCGCCCGCAGAGGTCGAGGCGGTGAAACACCGCCTCCAGGAAAAGCGGAAATCGGCCTTGGTGCGATTTTTAGAGGCCCGGGTAGACGATCTCGTGGAAAGAAACACTCGGGGCTGGGCGATGGTCAGCGGAGTGATAGTGATCTTTGTTGTTTCGTTACTCTACTGGCCGCGGCTCGACATTGGCCAGGACAATACCTACGCCATCCATAACTTTCTTACGCGGTCGTGGCACAATAACGAAATCTACCAGATGGAGCAAAATATCAAGGAACGCTTCAAAGGGGTGTATCCCCTGAACATTTACATCGAGAGTAATCAAGAGGAGGGACTCAAAGACCCGGTGGCGATGAAGAAGATTGATGCCTTCGCCCAACACATGGAGACTTTACCCGAGGTTGCTGGGACGATGGGCCTGCCCGTGTACATCAAGCTGATGCGTCAATTCATTCATGGCGGCGCGGCGGAAGATTTTCGCTTGCCCGACGACCGAGGGGAGGTCGGGTATTACATGGAGATGTACGCCCAGGATGTGCCGGGCAGTTTCGATTCAGTAGTGGACTATACGTTTCAGAAGTCGTTCTTGTCGGTGTACACGCCGGATACCTCCCATGCCACAGTGGACAAAATCATGCGTGTCGCCGAAGAATATGCTCGTACTACCTTTAATGACGGCACTCTGACGGCTAGGGTTGGTGGCGGTGCGGTGGCGATTGCCGAAGGGTTTAACCGCGATATCGCCAAATGGTTAGTGTACGCGACCGTCGCGGCAACACTGCTGTCCTTCGTAGTGTTGGTGCCGATGTCTGGCTCTTTCGTCGGCCCGGCCCTGCTACTTTTGCCCCTCGTGATGGGGAGTGTAATCTGGTTGGTTCTGATGGAACTCACCGGCATTGAGATCAACTCCAATACTACCACCGGCATGGCGATTGCCTCCGGCGTAGGGGTGGACGCTGAACTCTATCTGTTGGG
>CAZAYE010000295.1:0-5325 GCA_964489255.1 uncultured Enterobacteriaceae bacterium | reverse complement strand
ATCTACACGCGTAAGATCGTCGGCAGCGTCAGATGTGTATAAGAGACAGCCCTTAGGGTTGCGCTTCTCCCAGTGCCCGATCATGTCAGCGTAGAGACTGCAGGCCCCACCAGGGAGCGCGCGTGGCTCTTCGGTCACGGCGCTCTGCCCACGACAGGTTATACCAGCTCGCCCAGCCACTGTTCTGCTGAGTAAGGTAGCGCTCAACGATCTTGGTGCCCCCAACCTCCTTGAGATAGTCCAGGACGGCAGGCTCGAATTCCACCGTGTGCCCGTCGGAGTCGATCACGGGATGACTGAGCCGCGCCCGCAGCGCGGCCGACTTAGACGTCTGCGTGGTTGCCATAGGAATCCCCTCCTTTTGAGATTCGTTCTGTAACCGAACGACTACATTGCCCCCGTAACCGATTGGTTATAATCTGTCAAGAGGTCAACACACGGCCGCGAAAGGAATTGTGCGAGTATGATAGTGAATAAACACGGGCAACACTGCACGCAGACGCCCGTGAAGGGGCAATCCCGAGCGCACGGATCGATACAAGCAGTGACACGGAGTGCCGACGGCACCGGTCAGGGTCAACGCCCGCGGGGACGCGGGGCGGTGATGGCAGCAGTGCTCGATGCGGCCACTGCACTGTTCGCAACCCGCGGCCCGGCATCGGTCTCGGTCCGAGACATCGCTGCGGCGGCTGGCGTCAACCATGCGCTGGTGCACCGGCACTTCGGATCGAAGCAGGCGGTGCTGACAGCCGTGCTGGAGCGGGCTGCACGTGAGGTGGCGGCCGTTGCTGCCGAGATCAACGACAGCCGCGCAGGTATGGGACGGCTCTTTCAGGCTGCCATCGAGCACGAGGCCTACTGGCGGGCCCTGGCCCGCGCGATCCTCGATGGCGAGAATCCGCGCGAGCTACAACGTGACTTTCCTACCGTGCGCCGTATGATCGAGCTGCTGCGGACGGAGCGACAACAACCCCTTACACCCGCAGCTCAGCACCCGCCGCCTCCTCCCCTCGATCCCAGCGTTGTGGTCGGGACCACCTCTGCGCTAATGCTGGGCTGGCTAATGTTCGAACCGTTCCTGCTCGCGGCCACTGGGCACGATCAGCACGACCTGGAGAAAGTCCGGGAACAGGTTGTCCTCATGCTCCAGGCCATGATCGCACGCCCCCAACCTGGCGGTGGCGTCTAGAAGATCTGCCGTTGCTGGTACGTCGTTTCCTCGACCCCGAAGGGGCAGGCTAAACAGCTGACAGGATAGGGGGTAACAGCTTGTCCAGTTTTGTCTTTTGCTCCGAATCCTACAAAGGAGAAGCGCTCCTTAGACAACTGACCTACCCCGCACTGTTTGTTGCCATCACCAGCTTGCGCATATCCCACAAGACCACAGCCCCGACTAACACCACTTGGGGAGACTCGTTAATCTGCGCGTAGAGGCTTGTTTGCACGGGATTGTGTTTGCCCAAAGTGAGGGTGCGTGTCCCTTCCCCCTCCACTTCTAGGACAATTCGTGAAACCGGAGGCTGCAAGCCATATTCGGAGAGCTGGGCTGCTCCACCTTCTACTTCGCCCAAGTTCACGAGTTTCTTGAGGTTGGCGAGAAAATCCGCTATCGTCTCAGGTGACATAGGCGCTCCACTGGGCGCCTGTGTCCACCCCTCAGGGCTGCGCTGATACACCACCTGCTGTCCTTCAAAAAGGACATCGACGCGCGTCACGCGTTCTGGAGTAAAATCGAGAGCGGCTTTCTCAGTCTTTTGCTCGGTTTCCGTTCCGAGCGTCTTCTTTTCCGCAGTCGTGACGTAAGCATATCCCCCCAGCACACAGGCGAGAACTCCAAGGATGAACACGCGACGGACCTCAGCCCTCATCCCCGTTGCCTCCGCCGGACGAACACCACCATGCCAACGAGAAACACGAGCACTGGTTCCAGGACAACCATGGCCCAGAAAAACGTACGCGATTGGGAGGCGGTCAAATAGAGGCTTTGCTGGGGGGTGGTGGTGCGTTTGCTCTGGGGAACGTTAGGCGAACGTCCGAGTGCTACCAGTTCTTGCCGACCCAGCATCCATCCCACCGTGTTCATGAAAAAATCGACGTTCCCTGGTACCCGGGCATAGAAATTATCAACGAAGTCCGAGTCGCCCATGACGACGATCTTGCCCTTTTTCTCTCCACCGACCGTTGCCACTGCTGCGATAGGCAAGGGGCCACGCTCATCCTCACCATCCTTAAAGCTCAGTTCATTCCGTTCAGCCCGTTCTCGATTTTTTAGAGCCCAACTGCTCTCACTCGAAAATGCGAACGCCTGTGCTTTGCTGTCCTGCACGCGCACAGGTCGGACGACTGGGAGCATTGGCTCTCCGCGGGGTTTACGGGGGAACACATCTGCTGCAAAGTCTGAAATCATCGGCATCAGCGGCTCGCCACCAGCGACCTGATTTTGATCGTCCACCAGCACATCTTCGCCAAGCAGAAAACCGAACTGCGCGAGATAGCGAGACAGCTCAGGAACCGTATAGGGATCAAGCATGAACAACGCGTTGCCGCCGGCGGCAAAATACGCGGAGAGCGCTTCGAGTTCTCCTGGGATTAAATCTTCCTTCGGACCACTCACGATCACCAAGTCGGCATCCCGCGGGACTGCGCGCGCCTGCAGCAGCGGGAGAGGACGGATACGATAATTTTCTGTCTCGAGCACTCGACGAAGCACCCCGTAACCGGTCCGTTCTTCTGCATCGACCGGATCATTTTCTCCGTGACCGACGACGAAGTAGATCGCTTTTTCTGATTGCGTGACCCGCAACAGCGCATTGAGCAGGCGTTCTTCATCCGCCATGGGAAGGGTCAGGCGATTCCCCTCCGTCTCTATAACGGTTGCCCCGTATGCGGTAACCCCGTAACGCTGCGCCAGCCCAGGGGTACGGTCAAGGTCGAACAATTGATAGGTAAAGAACGAGCTTTCCTCTTCCATCAGGCCGAGCAGTTCACCATGTTTCTCTCGATCACCACGGCGATAGAAAACCGTGGTCTGTACGGGTTGGGTGAGACTATGGAGGATTTGTCTGGTCACCCCGGAGAGGCTGTATTTTTTCTCTGGGGTCAGGTCGAAACGTTGGTTCGCCCGTGTGAAGAGTGTCCCGAGCGAGACCGCGATAACCAAAACGAATAGCACCTCGAGTCCTAACAGCAGATAACGCCTGGTGGACTCATGGCCGAGCTGTCCGTGTCCGTCAGTGAGCAGGGGAGATTGCACCTCCGCCTCTCTGCTCAGGTTCCGCGCCATTTCCGCGACTCCAGTGACTGCAAGGTGAGATAGAGGAAAAAGAGGGTGGTCACGCAGAAGAAGACGACGTCTCCAGTGTTGATCACACCCTTGCTAAAGTCTTCAAAACGGTCGAACAGCGAAAAGCGGATGACCACGTTGACGAGTTGCGGCCCCACCGCCTCTTCATTCCAGTTCAGAAACCAGAAGAAGATCAGTACTCCATAGGTAGACATGGCGCAGACCACTTGGTTCTCCGTCAACGAAGAAATGAACGTGCCGACGGCGATACAGGTCGCACCCAGGAGAATCACCCCCAGGTATCCAGCTAACGGCGGCCCCCAAGCAAACGGATACACCGAGGACAGCAATACGGGATAGAGCAAGGTGCAGAGCATCATCAAGAGATAGACCAAGAAACAGGCGAAGAACTTGCCGAGAATGATGTGCGGATCTTTTAGTGGGTAGGTCCACAACAATTCAATGGTGCCGAGCTTTTTTTCTTCGGCAAATAGCCGCATGGTCAACAATGGCAGGATCAATATCGTGACAAAACGAACATCTTGAAAATAGTAAGCCCACAGCGAGGCGGTGATATCCATGAAATCGCCGAACAGGTCATAAAAAACCATATCGGTGTAGAAGAAGTAACCGGTGAGGAAGAGAAAGGCCGTCGCCAAAGAATAGACAATGAACGAGCCGAAATAGACGCGCAATTCTTTTTTGAAGACGCAGAGGAACTTCATAAAGTGGTGATCAGCAATGAGCGGTTAGCAGATCCAGTGATTGATTCATTGAGTCATTTGCCCATTGGTTCATTGAGTCATTGGTGCTGATGAACAACTGATTCAATCTCTCAAGGATTCAATTCTCAGCGCCTGTTCCTCATCCCGAATCAACTGCAAATACATATCTTCTAAAGTAAGTTCGAGAGAGCGCATCTCCAAGAGCCCCCAACCACTCTCTAGCACTGCTCTGCTCACGTGCTTACGGATGTCATCCCCTGTATGTTCCAGGATAAGAACGGCTGTTCCGTTGCCTTTCGGACTGCGGACTGCGGACTGCGGACTGCGGACGCCTTCTACTCCAGGCAACCGTCCCAACACCTCACGCACCTGGGACTCTGGCCCTTCGACTTCCACCTGCACCCGGCGGGTTCGCTGCAATTGGGCACGCAACTCAGCTAGTGATTCTGAGGCCAGAATGCGACCCCGGTTAATGATAATCACGCGATCACAGACCGAGCTGACCTCAGACAAAATATGAGTCGAGAGGATGACTGTCCGCTCTACCCCTAAATCACGAATAAGTTTCCGAATTTCCACTACCTGTTCCGGATCAAGACCGATGGTCGGTTCATCGAGGATCAGCGCTTGTGGTTTATGCATCAGGGCTTGCGCAATCCCGACGCGCTGCCGATACCCTTTGGAGAGGTGGCCGATGATGCGGTTACTGACAGCCTCCAACCCACAGGCTTCAATCACTCGTCCGATCTCGCGTTTACGCTCGGCTCGGGGCACATCTTTGGCTTCAGCGACAAAGTCGAGGAAGCTGCGCACTGGCAGGTCGGGATAGACGGATACTCGTTCGGGAAAGTATCCGACGAGTTGCTTGACTCGCAAGGCATGAGAGACCACATCGTGTCCCCCAACGCTTGCTCGGCCAGCGGTGGGGGGAAAGAAACAAGCCAGGATGCGCATGGCAGTACTTTTCCCAGCGCCGTTGGGGCCGAGGAATCCGACCACTTCCCCCCGAGCAATCTGAAAAGAGATGCGGTCTACCGCCAAGATAGGGCCGAATCGCTTAGAGACATTCTCGACTTCAATCATGCTCACTGTGGCATAACTCCGGATTCGCGCGGATTATTCCATCCCCAAACAGCAAGGGCGGCGCATACGCCGCCCTTACCAAAAACGTAGGATGGGCTATGCCCACCCTACTCTCCGATTCTTATGAGGGGAAGAGGGGTTAAGACTCATCCTCATCCCCAGGTTCCCAGCTAATACAGCAGATACTGCAACTCAAACCACACATTGTCCTTGCGGTTCTGAATCCCCAGCCCC
>CAZAYE010000294.1:0-5354 GCA_964489255.1 uncultured Enterobacteriaceae bacterium | reverse complement strand
AGCGTCAGATGTGTATAAGAGACAGGTAGAGATCAACCCGGCGCTGTAGCCAAGAGCGACCATTTTGAACGTACCAGTTAATAAAGTGTTCGGGTGCGCGGTGACACTCATCACGTCTGAGTACAAACCGCCCCTCATGCAGACGGAGGGCGGGGAGAGAAACCTCGGCCGGTGAAGGAGTAACCAGCAGGAGCCGGTAACTCCGGCCGAGATAGAAAAATCCCTCGCCGCTTATAAACTCTTTCTCTGTGCTTGGACGAAACAGCAACTCCTTCGCGGCAAGCTTGGTGTAAACCCAAAAGCTCTTCTCCCTGGCGATGCGCTCGATCTGCTCCCTAGGGCAATTGACCGGTATGCTGAGAATCAGTTCGCCACCCCGATCAATCGTAATGCCTACAGTCTTCCTTTTGGAGCTACGGCGCAAAGCGAAGGACAGGTTGTCAATGACGAGCAAATCGTTCACGTAGTCAACCTCGCGTGAAGCGCCTTGGCCAAATCAACTATGCGATCAGCCACACCTTGCAGCCGAGTGAAAGGCAGAACCTCGTGGTCATCGAGAAAGTTGACGATCCACGAGCGCAGGACATCCTGCGCATAGGTGTTGCGCCAGAAATCTACTGCACGAATCTCCTGCCGGATATGAGCGACCATTGCAACAGTTAACTGGGCAAGCTCGGTGAGCCGCTCTTGGGAAAGTTCGCCCCCTGCACTGACCTCTTCTACAAGGATACCGAGGAAAGGAGCCTGAGTCCTCGGATCTAGCCCGGTCTCATCTGCCGGACGACCTTTTCGCACTTCGCGAGCAAACTGCCGCAGGGCAGCGACCAGTGCCGCCCAATTGTTCTCGAAATTCCGCAGAATTTCTTCCAGCCGCTCGCTCAACTTCTTGTAATAAGCTGGGTCTTCGTGAAAGTGTCTACTGATATGATGACGGGTAGCGTGCTCCATGTCCGCAGCCTTGGTGCGATCAGAACGCCGAGCGTCTACAACGGCTTCAAAGTTATCATCTAAAATTGAGACAGGTCCAACTCTTGGGTTAACACCACGTGCTACGATGTACTGGTCTATGAGCTGTCGCACCTTGTGCCCGGCGCTCACCAGGTCCAGTTGAGAATCACGGTAGAGGTTAGCAGCCGATTTGTTAATAAAACCGAGCAGCTTGGCGTCACGTACATAAGGCAACGCCTCCGGGCGCGGCAGCACAATATCCATGCTCTCAAGGAACCTCTCGAGTTTGATCTCGAAGTCAGCTCGGACCTTCATGTCCCCTAGTAGCAGCACACAGGCATCGATATCCTCGATATTCTTGATGCCGCGATCCTGGAATATCGCCAGCACCCGGCGGTACCGGTCCGCCAGCTTGGGCAACTCGTCTTTGAGGCTGACCAGTGCCCCCTGCACGTCCTCGGCGCTATAGACAGCGAGGGCCTTCTTCAAGTGATGCCCGACGCCGTAGTAGTCCACCACGAAGCCACATTCCTTCCCGGGATAAGTGCGATTAACACGTGCTATGGCCTGCAACAGCGTGTGCCCCTGCATGAAGCGATCGAGGTACAATACCTGCTCGACGGGAGCGTCAAAGCCAACCAGGAGCATGTTTTGCACACAGAGAAAGGCAAGACTGTCCTGCTTGGCTGGGTCTATGTGTACAAGGGGTTTCTTGAAACGCTCAATCCTCACGTCTTGCTTGTTCTCGTCGGTCCACTCCTTCCAAGTTGGATCGTCATTTTTCCCGGGAGAGATAATCGTGGCAAATTCCAGACACCGAATAGTGTCGAGATGGGTATGAGCGCGGACAAGGAACTGAGTCTCACGATCATGGACCTCTAGCTCGTGGTCCTCCAAGGCTAGCAAAGACGGATCGAGCGCTTCCAGTTGAGTGACCAGTTTCTGTTGAGCGGTCACGAATGCCTCTCGGTAGCGAACCGCCGCTAAACGACTGCTGGCGACGACCTGAGCCTTCAGGCGGTTGGGCAGCACCACGTCAACGTAGTGGCGTAGCATGTCTTCCGCCTTCGCGGCGATCAGCTTGGGCGCTTCGAGGACGTTCCCGGTGGTCGCGTACTTGGCCTTGATTGCCTCTAACTCCTCAGGTGTCCGCTCCCGGAACATGTCCTCAAAGAGCTGATCAAGGCTCCGTCCATCGGCGACTGCCCCTTCCGCCGTACGCCCTTCGTAGAGGATACGCACGGTTGCACCGTCAGCCTCGGACTGCTGGATGGTGTAACGGTCGATGAAATCCCCGAAAACCTCATGGGTCTTCTTGCGCTCACCGATGAGGATGGGCGTGCCGGTGAAGCCGATCTTGGCGCAGTTCGGTAGGGCCCGCATGAGATTCGCATGCAACATGTTCGCCTGGGAGCGATGGGCCTCATCTATCAGCGCCAGGATAGATTCAGACGTGTTGAGCTCGGGAAAAAATTCAGTTTCCTCGGTCTCCTCAACGTCTTCGTCCCGCCTCTGGTATTTCTGGATCATGGCAAAGACGAGATCTGGGCCTTCCTCGCGCAGCAGTGCCTTGAGCCTCTCTGTGCTTGTCGCTGGGCGAACAGTCTCTCCTGTCAGGGTTGCCGTGTCACCGAGCTGCTGCTCAAGATCGGTCCGGTCAGTGACTATCACGACCTTAAAGTGGCGCAACTTAGACAACGTGCGCATCTTGCGCACCAGAAACACCATGGTCAGACTTTTTCCTGACCCTTGGGTGTGCCAGATGATGCCGCCGCGCTGATCGCTCTCGCCATGCTGCGCCCGCGTTTGGCCATACTGCAAACGCCGGATAGCCTCCTGAACGGCGCGGAATTGCTGATAGCGAGCGACAATCTTGATCGTCCTACCGCCCGACTGCTGAAAGAGGGTGAAATTACGCACGATATCGAGCAGGTGGGCGGGGTGTAGCATACCGGCAATCAACATTTGTTGACTACTCAGTTGCTTCACTCCCAGTTCCGTCGCTGCCTGCGCCAGAGGCACCGGGCTGGTATCCTTCCACTCCAGATAGTGCTCATAGGAGGCGCTGATTGTCCCAACGCGCGCCTCATACCAGTAGGAGGAAACGAGGAACTGATTGTAGTGAAAGAGCCGCTCTGCGCCTTCATCGTCTGCAACCCAATCACGCTGGTTCGAGTAGCGCAGAAGCTGAGTGATGCCTTCTTCCATAGGGTTAGTGGTTTCAGGGCTTTTACACTCGATCACGACCAGCGGAATACCATTCACGAATAGGACGAGGTCAGGGACGATGAAGTCCTTGTCTCCGCTCGACCATGGCGGGTCAACACGGAACTGGTTGATGACCAGGAAATCGTTACGCTCTGGATGCTCAAAGTCGATGAAACGGATGGTCTGCTCTCTGCCCCCGTGACGTTCAGGGTCACCTTCAACTACCGTCCCTTTAAGCAGGAGTTCGGTGGCTGCCTGATTGGCTTCCATGAGTTTGTGGGCGCCGAGCCGCTCCAAGGTGCCGGCCGCCTGATTGATGCGGGTTTCGTCAAGCCAGGGTTGTCCGTTGTCGTCAAGGTTGATACGAGGGAGGGCCTTCCGCAACCGAGCGCTAAGCAATACTTCACGGAAGTTTTCTCGTTCCGTGAGGTACGGAACCCCAATATCTCCTGGCAGGTACGTCCATCCGAGCCCTTTGAGCTGCTCAATGAAAGGCCGTTCGACGTATGTTTCTTCCGGTGATCTTGAATCCGTCTTGCTAAAACGGACCTGAACGGGCGCTGCCTCTCGGGCTAGATTGGCATATGCAGATATCTGCGCTTCCCCCAGGCGAGCGACCGCCTCCTCCCCAGCCCGGGTAAGGACAAGCTCAGCGCCATCTCGCTGCAGGAACCCTTGTAGTTCCAACTTCTGTACCAAAGTGTCGATTGGGAATTCATCACCAAAGTGATGCCGGAAATCTTCGACCCGTGTACAGAAGAGCACCTTCACCGCCCAAAGCACGAACAGTTCCTGCGGTTCAACAAGCACCTCGGCAAGTTGCCAGTCGGTAAGTGTGGGCTGCAGCTGGTTCATGACATTACGCTGCTGAATCTCGCTAAAATCTGGCGCCGTGCTTCGGCACGCTTGAGGGCTAACTTCTTCACGTTGCAACTGCTGATCTCATTATCAGCATACCAATAGACGCCACCATACCCATCCTCAAGGTCTTTGATTGCTCCCTGAGCGCTGTAGCCGTCTCTATATCGCTGAGGAATCAGGATGTATACGTTCGGCGCAACCTTTGGATGGTTACAGAAGTCGTGGGCTTCAGCGAGCGCGCCAGGCGCGTCTTCTACAAGAATAATAATTAGGTGAACTGCCATAGCCTGGGCAAATTCCTCAGACTTTGCTGAAAGCCCCAGTCCAGAAGAAGCCAAGTCTTCACTGAACATTGCATTGTGGCCGAGCCGTTCAAGTTCGTCCCGAATCTCCTTACGTTTCTGGGCAACGGGACTGGCCGATGCTGGATTTTGTCCCCAGACAAGGATACTCAGCGAAACCAACTGGGCTTCTTGTAAAACTCTTCGACGTCGAGCCTCAAATCGTGCACGTTCAGCACGGGCAGCTTCGGTCAGCCCTGGCGGAACATCCTGCACTATCAGTTCGTCCATGTCCGTCCTCAGCCAGAGAGATAGAGGTTATCTCTGTCTATATACCTCTCGTTTAACTGGCAGGATAGCTAACTTCTTCCCCGCTCGTCTCAGCATCCTTTGCCATCTCCTCATATCGGTTTCGTTCTCTGTCACGAGGTCAGCATTTGCCTTCACAGCACAAAAGGCGATCAAAATATCATTGATGTGGTCCCGTGGTTCAACGTCTCCATAGAGCTGCTGATACCGGGCGAGGAGGACTCCACTCATTGTCCAATCTTCATGGCTAGGAGTAACCATGTATCCTCGGCTGACAAAGGCCCGATTGATCCCATCGTAGTCCCTCTTGTCGGCCAGCGTTCGGGCTCCCGCGTAGAGTTCTTGCATCACCACGGAACTCATGCGCGCCCGCCCTGAGCGTAACGCCCCTTGAAAGAGATCTTCGTATGCCTCACCCCGAATCATGGGGATCAGAATAGAGCTGTCAAAGAGCAGAGGCCGTACCAGTGCCAAAGACTCTACTTCCCTGCTGCCCGCTTATAGGCGTCACGCACGGTTCCCCTGCGGCGTAGCTGCCGCACGTGCTCCATGACCTCGTCAGCAAAAAGACGGTCATCGATGGCGGCACGGATCGCCTCTGACTCATCTTTGGCTTTGAGCTTTCTCACCAGCTTCTGCACCTTGCTTTCGTCCAGCAGGATGTTCTTCCGGACTAACGGTAAAACCTTGGCCACGGAATCCTCCTCGGAAATATTATTTCCCGGTCTCGTTCATGAAGCTTGTTGA
>CAZAYE010000293.1:0-5360 GCA_964489255.1 uncultured Enterobacteriaceae bacterium | reverse complement strand
ACTGAGAGGGGTGGCAGTGCGGCATGCGTATGGGGGGTTTGCATTCTGAATTCTGGCTTCTGACTTCTGGATTCTTTGTTTGACCGATTGCTGACGGCTGACTGCTGAGCAAACAAAAGGGGGGGACTATGAATCAGCTCCACACCGAGCGCGGTAAGGCTAGCTCTCAGCTATAAGCGATAAGCCATAAGCCATGTTGCCCTCGGTCCTCCACGAACTTCACGAACTCTTTGTGTATGGAGTTCTGGGTAAGGGCATGGCCCGGCAGTTTGCGGCCTGGGTCATGCGGCACCGGTTTGGCATCCTCCTTTTCATCTTTTTCCTGACGCTTTTCTTTGCTTATGCAGAGCGAAAGCTGACCCTCCAGTACGTGGACATTTTCCCTCCCGGTCACCCTAACGTGCAACTGCAACAGAGGATGGTGAAGATTTTTGGCGGTGCCAGCAGTGTGCTGGTGGCGATGGAAGTCAAGGAAGGGGAGATCTTCGACCCGTCCAATCTCGACAAACTCAACCGTATTCAGACCAAGATGAAGGACATGCGGGGAGTGGTGCCCTTCCGTTTCTATTCTATTGTCTCCCCCAAGTTTGCCCGCGCCCAGGCGGGGTTTGATGAGTTCGGGGTGGCGCGGATAGAGGCCGAAGGCTTTGAGGAGCTGTATGCCAAAATCGCCGGGGGAGACCAGGCGGCCCACGAGCGCCACCGCACGGCCATCATCGGCGACCCGGACCTCTTTGGCTCTCTGGTCTCTCAGGACCTGAAGGGAACGGTCCTCATCGCCAATTTCTGGCGCCAGGAAGATTACCGCTACATCCACAAAACTCTCAATGAGATCATCAAGAGCGAGGAGGACGCGAATACCCGATTTTATCTCGCCGGCAGAACCATCTTGCTCGGAGAACTTGAAGAGCAATTTCTGGCTATTTCTCTGCTCTTCGGGCTGGCTGTGCTGGCTATGGTTTCGCTCCTCTACCTTGATTTCCGGCTGCTGCGAGCGGTCTTTCTGGCGCTCACAGCCGGTGTCATGTCCGGAATCTGGAGTTTGGGAGCAGCAACCCTGCTCGGATACAAGATGGATGTGCTGGCGATGACAGTGCCCTTCATCATCCTGGCCCTCTCTCACGGCCATTCCGTGCAGATGCTGGCCCGCTATTTTCTTGAGGTGGAGCAGTCTGGGGATCGGGTGCAGGCAGGAGAAAGGGCAATAGCCGGCCTGCTCCGCCCGGCGCTGGCCTCGGTGACCACGGATGCGGCCGGTTTTCTCTTGCTAGCGCTGTTACCCTTTCCCATCTTGCGGTCGATGGCGGTGGTCGCCAGTGCGGGTATTGCAGCCATCTTTGTGACGACGTTCATCTATATCCCTGTGGTGTCGTCGTATGTGCCCGTGCCGCCGCGCGGGATGGAGGAGCGGCGGATGCAGGACCCGATCGCGCACTTCTTTGCACGGGTCGCAGTTGGCATTATCGAGGGTCGCACGACCAGATGGATTGTGGCGGCGGCGGGCGTCGTTTTCGTCGTGGGACTGGTGGGAACGCTGAAGCTACGAGTAGGAGAATTAGGCAAGGGCTCGCCCTATTTTTGGCAGGACGCGGACTACAACGTGGCCGAGCGGGTGCTGAACGAGAAGTTTACCGGCACCAACGACATGTGGATCCATGTGCATGCGGAGGGATATGAAGCGGTTTTCGATCCCCGCTTTATGCGAGATGTTTATCAGGTACAGTCTCATCTGCTGGAACGGGACGATGTGCGCTATGCCCGTTCGTATATGAACTTCTTGCGTAAGGCCAACCTTGTCTGGCACGAGATGAACCCGCGCTGGGAACTGGTGCCGGTATCGCCTGCCGGCGGGATGGATACGTTCCGCATGCTGGGCGCTCGGGCCGGGGGCAGCGCTGATGACATTAAGGATCTGGTCGAGCAGAGCATGCGGGACGTTACGCTGACAGTCTTTTTGACTGACCGTCAGCCGGAGACCATCGCCTCTGTGCTCGCGGATGCCCGGGCGTTTGCCGACAAGTACAAGACCCATCCGTCTGTACAATTCGACATTGCCGCCGGCACCGTCGGCCTCTATAGCGCCATTAACGAGCTGGTCAGTGAAGCACAAATTGCTAACCTGTGGCAGCTCTATGCTGTAGACTGCCTGTTTACTTCCCTGAGTTTCGCTTCCTTCATTGCTTTCTCGATCGTTCTTCCACCCATCACTCTCGCGCTGCTCATCACCTACGGGCTCATGGGCTACATGGAGGTCGGGATGTTTATCTATACCCTGCCTATTGCTGCTCTAGGTTTAGGGGTTGGCATCGACTACTCACTTTACGTGATGGCCTACCTGAGGGAAGGACTACAAAGGGCAGGAACCCAAGAAGAGCAGAGGCAGCGATTCATTGAGGGCATGCGCTTCGTATGCCGAGCCGTATTCTTTACCGGCATGACGGTGACCCTTGCGGTGATGGTCCTCTTTTTTTCTCCCTTGCGGCTTCAGGCGCTGCTCGGGGTGCTCCTAGCCTTGGTCATGATGGCCAACATGATCGGCGGCACCCTCCTGGTTCCGGCTATCGTGTGGGCAGTGAAGCCCAGGTTTATGTTTGGACACAAGGAAGCACTCAGCTAGCAGCAGTCAGCAAGAACAATTGAATCATTGATCCGTTGAACCATTTAGAATACTGAGGCACTGGATCGAGAAAACATTGAGACAACGAAACAATGGCTCAATCACTTAATGAGCTAATCCCTCAATCCGCTCCGACGCATACGCGCTGGATAATTCTTTCGTTCGTCTTCCTTATCAGCGTGGTAACGGTGGTTGACCGCGTCAACATCTCGGTCGCCGCCAAGTACATCATGCCTGAATACGGCCTCTCGCAGGTGCAAATGGGGACGATTTTCAGCGCTTTTATCGTTGGCTACACGCTCTCCTTTATTCCCGGTGGGTGGCTGGGCGACCGCTTTGGACCGCGCCGGGTGTTGACTGGCGCGCTGGTGGCGTGGTCGCTCCTGACTGTGGTAACCGCGTGGGCGGGGGACATTTTCTTGGCTTCTCTGTTCGGTGTGGTCGGCTCCTTTCTCTGCATCCGCCTTCTGTTTGGTATGGGAGAAGGGCCCGCCTACCCCAACACGAATAGGCTGGCGGCCAATTGGTTCCCGCTCACGGAAAAGGCTTTGGCCACCTCAGTGTCACTGGCGGGTGTGGGAGTCGGGGCGATGGTGGCTCCCCCACTGGTCGCCTGGATTATGGTGGGATGGGGGTGGCGCACTGCTTTTTATGTGACCGGGATCGTGGGCATATTTGTTGCCGCTGCGTGGTACTACTACGGCCGCGACTATCCTGAGGAGCACAGCGCCGTTAACAGCGCAGAGTTGCAGTGGATCAGAGGAGAGGGTGATCCTCACAATCGGCAAGCCGCATTTCGCAAGCCGCATTCGGTCCCCGCCACTCCCTGGCGTGCGCTGCTCAGTAGCCGGGACCTGTGGTTGATGATTGTGAGCTACCTCGGTCTGACCTACATCGCCTACACCTTCATCTCCTGGTTCTATCTCTACGTTGTCAACGAGTTGCACTTTAGCGTGCAAACCGGGGCCTGGCTTGCCACGCTTCCCTTTGTCACGGTCGTCTTTTTCTCTCCGTGTGGGGGCATGGTGTCCGACGCGGCGGTGAAACGATATGGTGTACGCCTTGGTCGGATAGGAGTCGCTTGTGGCAGCCTCCTCCTGACGGCCCTGTTTCTTCATCTGGGGGCGGTGGCGACCAATCCCTATGCTGCTATCGTTTTGCTCTCGCTGGGACACGGGTTCCTGTTTGTCACAGGAGCAGTCTATTGGGCCAGCATCATCGACATGGCGAAAGAGCATGCGGGGACTGCCACCGGCCTGCTACTGACCGGTGGCCATCTCGGCGGGATTATCGGTCCAACGCTCTCCCCGCTTCTGGCAGAACGGTTTGGTTGGACGGTGGCGTTCGAGTGTCTGGCCGTCGCTGCACTGCTCGCTGCTGGGATTTGCGTATTCGTACATCCTGAAAGACCTCTAGGCGTGCCTGTTTCCTCCACCCCTTCCCTCGAAAACACACTTCTTGCGCCATTTGACAAACAGGAGGGGCCAGCAAGATAATCGCCAGCGGTGGCGCACTTCGACGTCATTCGTCCGTATCTGCCCAAAGGAGAGGACCTCGATTTTGCTGTGGCGCGGTACCGCGAGAACACCAGCCTGGCGCGCATCGCCTGGGACCGGCTCTCTGATCCCAAGCTGCCCAGCTCCTTGCCACACTCACTACCGTCCCTTAAACACCGGCTTGCGCTTCTCTACAAACGCCCGTGCGGCTTCTTTGGCATCCTCGCTGCCGGTGAGTTCGTGGGTCATGTTCTGCTCGAAGCGGTAGCCGTTCTTCAGGTCCATGAACTCGATCGTATTCATGGCATGCTTGGCCAACCTGATGGCGAGCGGACTCTTCTCGGCAATGACCTGAGCCAGAGCGCGAGCCTCGGGCATAAGCTTGTCAGGAGGCACGACCTTCTCTACGAGACCGAGGCGGGACAGTTCTGCGGCGCCAACACGTTCGCCGGTGTACATCAGCTTCCGTGCTTTGTAGGCGCCGAACAGACGCTGCGCATGCCGTCCACCACCAAGGAGGCCGACGTCGATTTCTGGCAAACCTAAGATCGCATTTTCTGAGGCAATAAGAATGTCACAGGAAGCGACCAAGGCTAACCCTCCACCCAAAGCGGGACCGTTGATCGCGCAGATCACCGGCACCGAGCACTCCAGGATGGCATTGAACGCCTCACGCGCTGCCCGTGAGTGCGCCCACATACTACCAGGGCGAGGCACTTGTTGCCCTTCTAAGGAGGCTGAGCGGGCTTTCATATCTGCCCCAGCACAGAAGCATTTACCGGCACCGGTAAAAATTGCCACGCGCACCTCCGGCCGATTGTTGAGTGCATCAAACGCGGCCTGGATCTCCTCCATCACTTGCCGGTTCACGGCATTGACCGGCGGCCGGTCGATAGTGACAGTAGCGATGTAATCACTTACTTCGGTTTTGATGATTTCGGTATCCATCGGAAACCTCCTGACTAATAGCTAACGGCTAAGAGCTAATAGCTCTACCGAAACAACGCCCGTGCAATAACCATCCGGTGTACCTCAGACGGTCCCTCACCGATGCGGCGGACACGGGCCTCACGGTACCAGCGCTCTAGGGGAAACTCTTTCGATACGCCGTAGCCGCCGTGGATCTGCACGGCACTGTCCACCACCCGGCCGAGCACTTCGCTAGAGTATAACTTGGCGATTGACGCTTCAACTCGTGCATCTGTCTCTTATACACATCTGACGCTGCCGACGATCTTACGCGTGTA
>CAZAYE010000292.1:0-5380 GCA_964489255.1 uncultured Enterobacteriaceae bacterium | reverse complement strand
GGAGGGTGCAGTCATCATCATCGGCGGCACATCGAGGTCGGCACGCGAGCGCGCCACTACCGAATCCCAAGGAGGTGCAACTCTCGCCATCCAGTGCTGCCCCATCGCACTCTTCTCCACTTTCGAGTGTACCATTCCCACATCCAGGCAGGGCAACAAAACACTGGCAGCTTTGTTGCCAAACATAGTTCACCGTAATCTGGGTCGTTTGCTGACTGGCTTTGTCACGAACCTTCACGTCTTCAAGGAGAAGCGTACCTCCCTCAATACTGGCGGTGGCCGCAGACAGATCAAACTGATCGAGGAATTCTGAGTCACCCACCTTGACTGTCTGCACATTAAGTTCGACTTTTTGCGTCCGCCCTACGCTATCCTCCACCTCAACGGTCAGAGTGTGTGTATCATCACGACTATCAGCACTATTACTGAAGAGGTTAAAGTTCAGCAGGATGCCAAAGCCGCTCTGCAACGCTTGCGGGTAGTCGGGAAAGGCAGCTTGAACATCCCTCCGTTCTGAGCAACAGGGGATATCACCAGCAAGTTCCCCATTGATCCGCAACCGTACCCGGTTAATCGTATTTCCCGCGGTCGAGGGAACCGCCCACCCCGACACGACCCCAAGGCCACTGACGGTTGGCGTCAACGCGCTGAGAGTGCTAGAGGGATTTTCTAGTGTCATCCAGATCTCCGGTGGCGGAGGCGGAGTATCATCTTCATCATCATCATCTGCATCCTCTTCTTCATCCTCATCATCGCTTCCTCCCGTTGGTTCACCGACGTTCTCGGATTTGACAATGCCGAGCCCCTGGAGATTCTCCTGCCAGGCAACGGAGAGATTCACTTCCTGGATCTTCCCAGTGTCTTTATCTGTCGCCGTCGCTTCTTTAATCACAACCTCCTGATTATTGTCGCCGAATTCTATCTCAGAAGCAGTTGACAGATCTAAGTCTCGACTGGCACGACCTCGGACAGCAAGGCGGGTGTGAAATCACGAGCCCAGCTAGAAGCGACAGACCTGGCAATTTCATCTCCACGAGAGGCAAAGATTGGCAAGAACGCAGATATCATTCTCTCGGGCGACCTCACGATTGAATCGACGGGCACTGCATCGAAAAGCCACGCTCTCGTTGCTGAAGGCGCCCGGGTCACAGTTGCTGGCAACGCAGAGATCGTTAGTGGAAACAAAGCCACGCTCGGCAAGAAAACGACCGTCGTAGTGACGCAGAACCTCTCTATGGAAGCGGTGAAGTGCACAGTCAAAAAGTCTGCCTCGGTGACTGCTGGATCGACATCCGGGAATTGCCTGTAGAGCGGCTTCGCCTACAGCCGACCTCCTCCCGTAAAGAATCTTTGGCGGACTGGGAAGTCTCTTATCGTATAAATCTTCGTTCTTCAGCAAACATCCTTGCTTTTTCTCCGCGTCCAGGTTTCAACCAACGAAGGCCCTATTCCGTCTATACTCGTGAAACATGAGCAAATTGGAAGCAGCGTATCTTGTGGCAGACGAGCAAACCTCCTGCGAAGAACTCTATCGTGAGCATTATGCGCGAGTCTTCCGGTTGTGCCGCTTGCTGCTGGTTGATCTGCAGGAGGCCGAAGAGGCCGTGCAAGAAGTATTTCTCAAACTCGTAAAAGAATGCCGAGCCCAGAGTCAGATTCTGTCCTGGGGAGCATGGTTAACCCGCGTCGCAGTCAATACCTGCCGCGACCGGCGGCGTTCTGCATGGTGGAAGTGGTGGCGGACAGAGCATACAGAATTTCAGGAGGCGGAGTTGCCTAGCAATTCCTTGACCCCTGAAGAGCAACTCCTCAACCGCGAACAGCAAGAGCTTATCTGGCACTTCTTTCGTGCCCTTTCTCCGCGTCAACGAGAAGTGTTTGTCTTGCGACGTCTGGAAGGTTTGTCCAGCGAGGAGGTTGCCAAGGTCCTGGGGCTCACAACCGGTAGTGTGAAACGCCATCTCTTTCATGCTATCCACCACTTGCGGAAAGCACTAGGAGGCCGTTGATGAACACGTGTCTGCGAGACCGCGCTCTCTTGTTATTAGCTGCGGGGGAAGGAACGAGTGAACAGCACACCCATCTTGAAACGTGTGCTACGTGCGCGACACGGTATCAGCGTTTCGTCCAGGACCTGGAGGTTATTGAGCGGGCACTCCAGGAGACTTCTCCTTCTCCAGTAGTCTCCTCGCGCCGTTTCTCTCTGTGGGTCCGCTGGATACCTATAGCCGCCGCGCTGGCTGCGACACTGGTCCTGGTGTGGGGAGGTGTATGGCTGCGGCAGCCGTCACAACCGATTGCCACAAGGAACGCTTCTAGTGAAGATGTTTCCCGCTTTTTGGCAAACGAGATATCTCCTGTGCTCTTCGCGACCAATGATCTGCGCATCGCCACCATCCCCGAGCCAGTTTCTAACTCGGCCTATCTGCAAGCTGCTTTGGAGGGCGGATGGCCGTGTGAGCGGCAAGAGCCGTTTTTCTACGCAACGTGTGACTTTTACCCGTTTCTCCTTTTAATCGAGGGACAATAATCCAAGGAGGTGTTCTATGAAGAAGGTGTCTGTCGTTTTGCTCGGACTTGCTGCAGCGGGACTCGTGGTGAGCTTCTGGAGTGCTCCGAGCACTGCTCAGCCTGGTTTTGGAATGAGGGCAATGGCACTAGGGGGCCCGCTGGAGGGTCCAGGCATGATGCTGCCCTTGTTCCTCAAAGGACTTGATCTCACGGCTGAACAGCGAACACGGGTGAAGGAGATTATGGGTGCCCATCGTGAGAATTTCCGGTCTCTCTTCGGTCAATTGCACACGGCTAACGAAGGGATGGCTGACAAGCTCTTTACGTCTGGAGAACTCAAAGAAGAGGACTTCTCTCCTCAGATACAGCAGATCACCCAACTGCGGGAACACCTCATGCGAGAGGGTCTCCGCGCTATGCTGGAGGTGCGGAAGGAGTTGACTCCTGAGCAACTGGCAAAGGCTGCCCAAGTCAAAGCACGTATGCAAGCGCTCCACGAGGAAATGCATAGCCTTTTTCACGGGAAAGGCTCAGGAGCTAAGGGTGAAGGGCCAGAGGAGGGCGATGTCATCTTCTTCGAGGCCCCAGCCCCATAAAAAAGCTTCCTGGCAAAACTCTCTCCCAGCAACGTTTTGCTCAAACGTTGCGCGAAACACCCCAGGGTTTGCCCTCTTGATCCTGGGGACCTCCCTTTTTCCATTGCACTGCGCTTTTCCCTGGTATATCAAGCAGCTACGCTTCATTCCGAAAGGGAGGTTCTCGTATAGAGGCTCCCAGGAGTGAATAAGGAGGGACAATGTTGCGAGCACGTATCAACGGTGTAGAGTTGGCCTACGACCTACAGGGCACCGGCGAGCCGCTGGTGATGATTCACGGCGCGCAAGGCGACCGCAGTATGTTTAGTGGATTTGCCCCGGCGTTTGCCTCTCGGTTTCAGGTTCTGACCTTTGACCAGCGCGGTTCGGGGCAGAGTGAGAAACCCGATATGGAGTACAGCATTGCCATGCTGGCAGATGACACAGCCACACTCATGGATCAGGTGGGATTTTTCTCGGCGCATATCGTTGGGGTGTCCATGGGCGGCATGATCGCCCAAGAGTTCGCCCTGCGCCACGCCCATAAGGTTCGCTCTTTGGTCCTGGGTTGCACGACCCCAGGTGGACCGAAAGCGGTGCGCTTGGGTGGCGAGGCCCTCACGAACGCATATTCAACCAAACCTCTGTCGGCAGAGGAGCGGGGACGAGCTCTTGCTGAGGCAGCTTTCACCACAGGTTACATTGAGCAGCATCCTGAGATCATCCAAGCGATGATCGAGGCTCGCCGCCAACGCCCGTTGGATCCAGTCGCACTGGAACACCGCATGAAAGCCGCTTATGCTCATGATGCCTATGACCGGCTCTCACAAATTACCTGTCCGACTCTGGTCATCACGGGCAAAGATGACGCCCTCATCTCGTGGGAGAACTCGCGTATCCTTGCCGAGCACATTCCTGGAGCCAAACTCGTCCTGTTGAAACCTGCCGGTCATTGCTTCTGGATGGAGCAACCACAGCAATCACACGAAGCGATGCTGAAATTTCTTGAAGAGCACCGGTGATTATTAGAGTCTGCGGCGTAATAACGAATGATATCAGCTTACACAAATCCCCCTGCGCTTTGCGCTTCCGCCTCCTTCGACGGAGTCTATCCTGAGCATAGTCGAAGGACTCAGGACGGGCTTTGCTAAAGGAGGGACCGAAGGGGGATTTCCGCAATCCGCAATCGTAAGAGGGAAGCTCATGGCAGAGAGACAACTCACGAAAGAGAGCCAGGCCCGCCTGCTGCGCGGCTGGATGTTAGGGCTGCATGCCACGCATATCCTCGACATTGGTGGGCGGCTGGGTTACTTCACCGAACTCAAGAGGCAGGGAGGAGCCGCATCCGCGCAGCAGTTGGCAGCTGCTCTCAAGCTTGATCCTTGGCGCACGGAAGTGTGGTGTCGAGCCGCTTGCGCTGTCGGAGTACTCGGCTATGACGACAGCAAAGGCTTTACCTTTGCGCCGTTCATGGATGCATTGCTTAGTGAGGAGTCTCCAGAACTGCTCACTACTCACGTGTTGGCAAGTCTCTCACGTGACTTCCCGGAGTACCCAGAAGCGTTTCGTACTGGGATGACTAAACGGTTCCATGATCATGACGTGGATTTTTTCTTTCATCAGAGCCGCATCGCCGCCTTACGAGCGCCGGAGATTGTTGCTGCGGCTCGCCGGCTGCCCGGCGTTGAAGCACGCCTCAACGTCGGAGGCAGGATAATGGACGTCGGTTCAGGCAGCGGGACTGTGCTGGCGCAATTCGCCGTAGAGTTTCCGGCCTGCCAGGTGACAGGGATAGAACCTCTCCCCTATTTTGTTGAAAGTTCACGCCAGCTCCTTCGAGAGCGTGGAGTTGAGGGCCGCGTGCGGATAGAGCCGGTCGGAGGAGAGCAGATGAACTTCGATCAAGAGTTCGATCTGATCACTATGGTGCAGGTGTTTCACGAACTACCAGACCGTGCCAAAACCGACATCCTCCGCCGTTGCTGGCAAAGCCTCAAATCTGGTGGCGTACTCTTGCTTGTGGATCGCTGTTCACCAGCAAATGGTGCTGATTTACGCGACCGACGCTTCACGATGAGCATCCTAGAGCAGTGGTTTGAGGTGACGTGGGGCAACATCGTCAATACCCGGGCGGAAATCTTACAGATGCTGAACGACACAGACTTTACCGTTCTGCAAGAGAACGCTGAGGTCGTTCCGACGTATTGGACGTTTGTGGCAGAAAAGGCTCTTAGCTCTTAGCTTTTAGCTCTTAGCACTTAGTACAGTGCGCAGGAAATCCTAGGCGGGTTAGA
>CAZAYE010000291.1:0-5419 GCA_964489255.1 uncultured Enterobacteriaceae bacterium | reverse complement strand
CCTCACCGCACTACCTCCCCCATCCCGTACGTCTGGCAGAGGCAGAGTATGCGGTGATTTTTCTGGCTCCTGGGTTCGAGGGCACTGGCTCGGACGAGGTCATCTCTGTTCGCCAGCAGACCGGCATCCAGACACCGATGAGCACTCGAGAAGTCTGGCAGCGGAAGCGAAATGAAGATCAGCTTGCGTACTTCCTCTCCTGCCTGTTAGGCGGCGTTCATGGCATCTGCATGCACGACCTGTTAATGACGGTCGGCGAGGAACCAACGCTAGCCGCGGAATTACTGAGCCGTGTTGGACGAGCGATGGCAAAAGAGCAAGAGCATTTTCTCGCGGCAACCGGTCTGACCCTAGAGAGTTATTGCCGTTCTTTTGGTGAGCCTGAGTCCGCGCTGATGCGCAGCGGGCTTAGCGATTTTCTCAACGGAGGATTACGATGAGCTTCTTCTCGGTCGCCATCGGGAAAGAAATGTTGCGGTTCACTGCCGCCCACTTCATCGCTTTCCGCGGTTTTCGCGAACCTTTGCACGGACACACCTATCAGGCGCAGGTGACCGTCGGCGGACCAGTCGGACCGGATGGCTATGTGGTGGACTTCCTGGTGCTGAAGAAAATCGCCGAGGAAGAGTGCGCGCGGCTGCACTTTCGCACCTTACTGCCGGCGCAGAGTGATTGTTTGACGATCGAGGAAAGTGCTGAAGAAATAACAGTCGGCTGCGAAGATGGAACCCGCTTCCTCTTTCCCCGTCAAGATGTGTGCCTCTTACCAATCGTGCACACTTCCTCAGAAGAAATCGCCCGCTACCTGATCGCGCGCTTACGAGAGCGCCTACACGAGGTACGCGGGAACAGCATTCAGATTATTGAGGTGCTGATTGAGGATATTCCTGGGCAGACGGCGGTATGTCGGGAGGAATTTGCCGCCGGGTGAGCAAAGGTCAGGCTGTTTTTGTAGCGACGCGGCAGATCGTATCTCTATCCGGTGTAGAGAGGAGTATGCAGATAAGTCGCGTTCTTTTGCTCTTTGGTGCCTTGATAGGAGGAACTGGCTGTAACGCTTCTTTACCCGAGCCGGAGTCGCCTGCCGCGCAACTCTATCAGCGGCGTTGCTCAGGCTGTCATCGGCTCTACGCGCCCGGCGTGCTCACCGCAGAAATGTGGACATTTATGCTCGCGCGGATGGAACAGGAATTTCAGCGCCGTGGTCTGCCGCCGTTGCCTGGCGAAGAACGGCAGACGCTCTTGGAGTATCTGCAAAAATATAGCAGCAAGGCGTCATGAAAAAAGCTTTCAGCTATCAGCAGTCAGCCTTCAGTAAAACTAAGAAGAGCAGATCTCAAGAGTTTGAAGAGCGAGCCGTCATCTTCGTTGTGGGCTGATCGCTGAAAGCTGATGGCTGACCGCTTTTCTTATTCCTTCCCCCGCTTTAGATCATAGCGATCATAGGCCGGCGGGAGGTCAAGGGTGCCGCCAGCCTGTTTTTGCAGGCGGATCAAATGGGCGGTGAGAGCAAGCTTGCAAGGAGGATTATCGAGACATTCCTGAAACGGTGGGGGATTGTCTCTCATCGCCCGCTGCATAGTCTGCAACACCCATTGGGCATCGACGCGACCTGGATCAGGCAGAGGTTCCGCCTTGGCCCCCTGCTCCGGTTTTGTCGGAGATGAGCTGGGAGTGATGATCGAGTTTGAACTTCCTGGGATGAGCTTGCCAATTCCACCCAAGACTTCCTGTTGTTGCTGCACGGTGCACGCGCTTGCGCTCAAGAGCAACAATCCCGCCAGCGCCGCCATTCCACGTTGTTTTCTATTCATTACGCCCCCTTCCGCACCCCTTCGATCTCGTCGATTTCTTTGGGAATCGCCTTAGTCAAAACCTCATGCCCTGCGGCGGTGACTAGCACATCATCCTCAATGCGTACGCCAATACCACGGAAACGTTCATCCACATTTTCGGCGTCTGCGGCAATGTAAATCCCAGGCTCGACCGTGAGTACCATCCCGGGCTCTAGGACGCGTGATTCTTCGCCAATCTTGTACTTGCCAACGTCGTGGACGTCCATCCCCAGCCAGTGACTGGTGCGGTGCATGTAAAACGTGCGGTGTTCACCCTTTTTGATGATTTCTTTGGTCTCGCCACTGAGAAGGCCAAACCCTCGCAGCCCATCGACGAGGATTTCGGTGGCCCGTTGATGCACGTCATCAAAACGCACGCCAGGACGGATCATGGCGATGGCCTCTTTCTGAGCAGTTAAGACAAGGGTGTAAATATCTCGCTGGAGTGGGGAGAAGCGTGCTCCAATCGGGAAAGTCCGGGTCACATCCGAGCAATAGCAACCATACTCTGCGGCAGCGTCGATCAAGAGCAGATCGCCGTCCCGCATTTGCTGATCGTTGATCGTGTAATGTAGAATCGCGGCATTGGCACCAGAAGCAACGATCGAAGGATAGGCCGGCCCGGTGGCACCAAGACGACGGAAATGGAATTCCAACAGCGCTTCGATTTCGTATTCGTACATCCCTGGATGAGTCTGGGTCATCGCCGCGCGGTGGGCGGCAGTAGAAGCGGCAATGGCCTGATGCATCAACCCGAGCTCCCCCTCAGACTTGAACAGCCGCAGTTCATGGAGGGTTTCTCCTGGGTCAATCAGTGATACCGGTCCTCGTCCACTCCGCTGTCGCATCATGCGGCTGCGGTTCATCAGGTCGAGGATCTTCGCATTCATCTGTTCATCGCGGCCCAGGGCGTAATAGACCTTCTCTGCGGTCGCCAAATGTTGGGGCAGAATTTCGTCGAGCTTATCGATGGTGTAGGCTGCGTCTGCGCCGAAGATCTCTTTGGCTCCTTCAGGGCCGAACCGCCTGCCAGTCCACACTTCCTTATCTTTATCGCGCGGCCGCACAAAGAGGATGAAGCGCTCTTTTTCATGCTGAGGCGAGAGGAGGCAGACTGATTCTGGTTCGGGAAAGCCAGTGAGGTAGTAGAGATCGTTATCTTGCCGGTAACGATACTCGGTATCATGCGAGCGAATCGAGAGCGGAGCGGCGGGAAAGATTGCCACGCCTTCGCCCATTTGTCTGACAAACGCTTCACGCCTGGCGGCATAGATCTGCGGATTGTCGTTCATTGGATTCCTCTTCTTTTCCTAAAGGAATCTCTACTATATGGCACATGGTTTGCCCTGTCATCTAGACAGAGCGGCCACAGCCATGTTGACAACATAGTGAGAGACAGGATAAGGCAGAGACTGCTCTGAAGCGGCCGGCCGCAGTGAGGGAGTACTACGGCCGACCATGCGGCAGTCAGTTGTGCTGGACTGACTGCCGTCCTCCTCTGTCAACCTTACCCTGTAGGAAGATCAGCGGCAACTAGCGCTGCGCGCTGCTCTCTATAATCTGGCGGCCGCTGATCATCGCGGACGTGCATTTCCTGGACAAAAAGCAGCTACTGGACTCTGAGAGGCGGGCGTGGTTACTTCTTGCCAGCTGCGGCTTTCTTCTCTGCACGGTACTTCTCTATTCTGGCCTTGCGGTACTCTTCGGCCTGACACTGAAAATCCCGTTTTGCTATTGCCGAAAAGTGCGTGATATAACAGAAAGGATGTTATGGCACATGATTTAACCTATCCAGAGGCTCTAGAGACTCTGCTGACGCGACTACCAGAGCTGGAAGTCATTCTGGGGCCGCAGGCCAAAAGGGCACTTGAGTCGGTGAGGCAGTTCTTACAGGAGGCGGTTACCTTGCGGGCTGGTGGCGATGTGCCGAAGGCAATGCGGTCTATTGGCAAAGCCATGGACACTTTGTCACAGCTCGCCAATCTACTTGATCCTCACGAGGCGATGATGATGCGCATGTTAGCTGCTCAGTTTCGTCAGGCTTTACAGGAAGGGGACACGGGCGAGGCACGCCGGGTCTCTGCTGTGATGCGCGAGAAATCAGGGACGACGATCAAGAAAAAACCCTGAAGAAGGGGCCGCTGACTTGACTTCTCCAGGAAGGGCCGTTAGTGCAGGAAGGTGATTTTCCTCACTTCTCTCTCGGAGGAGCGCTAAATCTGGAGTTCGACTGCTATGGCGAAGACGACGTTGAAACCCTGCTGCGAAAAAACTCTCAACACCCAGCTCAAACATATCCGTGATAACTACACCTCTTTCCCGGTGATCAAAGACGTTCCTTGTCCGGTATGCCGCCAGATCATTCCGGTACGAGTGTACGGAAAGCCTGCCGAAGCAAATCCATAACTACGGCCCCCAGCCGTCTCGGGAGAAGGAGCACGATATGGCCTACGAGTATCTGCTGTCTGAGCAGACCGATGGAGTCGCTACTATCACCCTCAATCGGCCGGAGAAGCATAATGCACTCTCTCAGGGACTTTTGGCCGAGTTGCGCGATGTTTTGGATGCCATCGACGCTAATAAAGACATCCGCGTGGTCCTGCTCACTGGCGCAGGCCGGCAGGCATTTTCGACCGGCTTTGATCTCAACCCGCGTGAATTGTCCGCCGATGCGCCGCAGGATGAGGCTGGCTGGAATCGTCACATCAAGCTTAACTTCGACACGTTGATGCGCATCTGGAATCTGCGCCAGCCAGTCATTGCAGCAGTGAACGGCCATGCCGTGGCGGCGGGCTCAAACCTAGCGTTGATTTGCGACATCACCCTAGCCGCAGAAAACGCCACATTTGGCGAGCCGGAAATTCGGCATTTTGCCCTTTCCCCACTGCTGCTTCTGCCGTACCTCGCTAACAACAGTAAGGCGATGCACTACCTCTACTATAGCGGCGACACGATCGGCGCTGAGGAAGCGTTGAAGCTGGGCTTAGTCAGCAAAGTCGTTTCACAAGACCAACTTCTACCCGAAGCCATGCGCATTGCCCGACGTATTGCCCAGGTGCCCGCGTATGCCGTGCAGCTGACGAAGCGCAGCATCAAGGCGGCGTACGAAATGATGGGCTTCAAGAACGCCATGGAAGTACACCGGGCGAATGATGCTTTGGTGATCGATGCTTCGCAGATCGAAGAAAAGCGCAAACTGATGAGGGTGCTAATGGAAAAAGGGCTCAGAGCGTTTCTGGAACTGCGCGATGGACCGTTTCGGTCACAGGAAGGTTAACTGAGAGAGATTTTGGCGGTTGACTGCTACTTCCGGAACGGAAGAGGCTGGATTCCTGGAAACGGTTGCACCTTGGTTGCGGGAGGGACAATGAAAGTTCTGAGGTGGCAGGCAATTGGTATTGTTGGTGTTTTGATCGTTGAGTTTTCTCCCCTAGAGCAGCGGTCGTTGGTGGGGGGAACATTTTTGCTTGCCGGGTGGTCGTCAAATAGCGCTGAGGGCACTTAGCTCCCCCTTTGCTCTTTTCGCTCCTTTCTTGCGTTCGTGCTAGGATGAGGCCGTCACCGCGCAGCACGAAGGAGGTGCA
>CAZAYE010000290.1:0-5462 GCA_964489255.1 uncultured Enterobacteriaceae bacterium | reverse complement strand
TCATGCCTAGTCTCGTGGGCTCGGAGATGTGTATAAGAGACAGTGCGGACACCGCACGGCTTCCACTGCCATCGACTTTCCTCCTTCAGGGCAACGCCTGCTCTTGGCCCCACCCTCCCTTCAGTCCATGATGACAGCCGCTCCTACTCCAATCAACAAATCAGAGACATTACCGGTTGGGACGCCGCGAGTACGAAGGCTTGGGCGTCGATCAGAACGAAGCCAGGGGACGGTTCGATGAGTCGCTGCAAGTGCTCAGACAGTTGTTGACGACTGGGCAGTGCGATTTCGACGGTGAATTCTACAAAATCCACGGCCTGCGTCTGCGACCCCAACCGGAGCGCGACCTGAGCGCGAGCAGCAGGAATTTCTCACCCACGGAAAACGCACGCGTCTGAACGTCTTTTCTCTTGTCTCCATCCTTTTCATTATTAATTACTGTTGCTGACATGTCCCAAGATTCAGGACACGATGTAACCGCCTCCGCCAGGGTTCATGTGACCCTTGCGTTACTGCAGCTGAATTTTCACAATGAAGCCGTCTGGCAGCTCACGTTTGCCAGCAATAAAGTCCCCATTGATGTCCGTCACCCAGAGAGTATCATCGACAAAGTCGACGCCGACCGGGTTGATAAAATCTGAGGCCACCAGGTGCAGCTTGCCGTCATCAGTGACCCGATAGAGCTTGCCATCCGTCGCCAACGCTTGCGTCATGGGCACTGGAATCTCCATCCTCCCTCCATCCGTGACAAACAGCTGCCCTGCATACGCGCCAAATGATGCTGGAGCGCGGCCCATACCCATTGGACGGGCAAACCCTTCCGCCACCGGCTTCTGGTCCACCACGCCATCCGCGGCAACGCTTAAGATCGCTCCTTCCGCCTTCGTAGAGGCCAGGGTGTTGCCTTTGGTCACGGACACGAGCATGCGCTGACCATCAGCAGAGAATGCGATCCCAGCCGGCTCCGCCCATGGGTTCCCGTCAAAGGTCACAAAAGGAGTGCAGCTTCCATCCGCCTTCAATTGATAGATGGTGTTGTTGTAGATGGTCGCGGCAAAAAATCGATTGGCGAACGGACTGCCCTGCGGGCCAAAGCGGGCATCGGCTCCAAAGCCGCTGACGCCGTTGTTCGCCGTGCCTGCGTTGGGGAGCGTACAGACCACCGTTGACGCGTCTTTTGTCTTCAGGTCGACACGCTGGATGACATGATTTTTTATTGCGCCCGGCGCCGCAACTTCGGGCTGGGCCATGGTGAAGAGGTAGCCGCCGAAGGCGCCAAATCCCTCGGGGGCGATGCCGAACCCAGTGGTCGGTAGCAGTCGTCCAAGCTCAACCACGACCGAGAGTTCGCCATCCTTGCCAATGGCGACAATCTGACTCCCTTTATCCCCTTCTTCCCCACCGTCATCGTTGGTCCACACCACGCTGTTGTGGGCCATGAGCCACACGGGATCATACAGATTCCCGGGCGGAACCAAAACAGAAGCCGTGAATCCGGATTCAGCGCGAATCTGAGGGACGGCCAGTAAGCGCGCCATCAATCCTTCGAGTTCATTTCTCGCAAATGCGAGTTGTGACCCAATGCTGGCGAGCAACACGAGGTTCCCAAGAATAGCGAAATTTTTGCGCATAACGCCCCCTTTATAGCGTTGCTACTGTGTTGTGTGAACGTAGCGACTCTTCATGCAATTTTCATCAGCTTCGGGAGTATTCTGGCTAAAACCGTAACTGTACACCTCCGGACACGAGCAGCGGCGTCCCGATTTTGAAGATCCCGCCACCGCGGTCTACGATATATGTCCGATCAAGGAGATTTTGCATACTGAGAAAAACACCTCCTGCTCGGACGTGCGGGAGAAGCCAACTCGACGGGAGTGGATACGAGACGGTCAGGTCAATGACATAGTATCCTCCAAGGGTGTCATGATTGTCAGCATCTTCGTACTTCTTTCCCTCAAAGCGTCCGCGCACCAGCATAGTTAGGAGAGAGGGATGCTGATAACGAACCCCTCTGGTCCCTCCATACCACGGCACCTGCGTGAGGCGCTTTCCCTCAAGGTCGTGATCTTGCGGACTATCGAGCACCTGCGCTTCAGAGTACAAATAACTCCCTAGCAGGCTCCAATGCGGGGTGCTCTTCTGTTGCCTCACAACGGCGTCTACCGAGCCGAAATTTCGACAATGAACCCGTCTGGCAGCTCACGCATGCCGCCGATAAAGTCGCCGTTGATATCGGTTATCCAGAGTGATTTGTCAACAAAACGCAGCCCGAGCGGATTTATGAAACCGGAGGCGACCAGGTGGAGCTGGCCGTCCGGAGTGACGCGATGCACTTTCCCATCCGCCGGGAGCGTTTGTGTCATCGGCACCGGGATTTGCAGGCTCCCTAACTCTGCCACAAATAACTGTCTACCGTAGGCTCCAAAGCCTTCTGGCGCAAAGTCCATGCCGGTGAGCGCGGTGGCTGCAGTAACCAGCGGTTCCTCCTCCACTTTGCCGTCTGGCGAGATACGGACGATCGCGCCGCCTTTGCCCGCGTCAGCAACGCCGCCGCGCGACACACTGACGAGCATACTTTTGCCATCCGTGGAAAACGTGAGTCCAAAGGGGGCGCCTACTTGTTCGTCGAGGGTCACAAACGGAGTACATTGTCCGTCCGCTGCGACCTGATAAATGGTATTGTTAAAGGCGGTGAGGGCATAGAATTTGTTTGCGAATGGACTGCCTGGCGGACCAAACCGTGCTTCGACGCCAGCGCCGCTGACGCCTTGGTTGGCCGTGCCCGCGCCTGGCAAAGGGCAAAAGACACTGGCCGTATACTGCTGTTTCGGATCAACCCGTTGGATGATGTGGTTGGCGAAGGCCCCTTCGACCTTCACCTTGGCCTGCGCCAGGGTAAAAATCTGCCCGCCAAAGGAGCCAAAACTTTCGGGGGCCACATCGAAGCCGGTGACCGGCAATAACTTGCCGAGGCCGGCTAATACGGAAATCTTTCCCTGCCTGTTCAGCGAGAGCAGGCGGCTGCCCTTATCATTTTCCTCGCCGCCGTCATCGTTGAGCCACACCGCCTCTCCCTGCGGACGCATAAACAGCGGATCGTAGAGCTGTCCGGGTGGGACGAGCACCTTGGCAGTGAAGCCAGCTGCAGTTTGGATCTGTGGCGGCGCCAGGAGTTTTTTGATCAGGCGCTCAGCTTCGGTTTCCTCAGCTAAGGTTAAAGAACTACTCGCGAATCCTAGTAAAAGCCCCCACGTGAGCCAGCGCCAGTAGGACATACTCCCCTCCTTTGTTCGCCGTCATTCCCTGGAGCGCAAAATAGCAGGAGCGACCCGTCGCTCGCCCCTACATTGGCATCACACTTAGTTTTTTCGAGGCTATCCTCAAGCAACCTCACAAACCTTTCGCGAAAAACAGGTACGGCTAACGCCGAAGGGGGAGCGATTTCTGGCGACGATAGTAGCGGAGGGGCAAAGGTTTGAACAGTAGATCGTGGACCAACTCACCCCAGAGGAGGTGAGCTTTGGCATTCATTTCCTCCAGCGCGCCATGGCGGCGCTGGACCACGCCCTCTCCCAGAATGCTGGGCGCAACGGGAAGAGACGGTAATGGGGTTCCGCTAGGAACAAAGCGCACGACAACGATCTTCAGTGAATGAAGGAGTGTGAGAAGTTGCCTGGTGTTCCGCAATGACCAAGAAAATCCTTGATTGACAAATTGGACCATTTTGCGAAGTTTGTGAGCTCCACTAACAGCAGGAATCAAAAAAGCCGAGTGAGAACATTTTCCTTGCAAAGCGCAAGAAAAATGTCTATGTCTCGTTGCATCCAGTAGCAAGACCGGGGAAGGTCCTGCGCATGCAGGACCTCTCTACAAAATAATAACTAGGTGAGGTCGGCCGCGGGAGGGAGCGGTCGCCGCGCCGGGGAGGTTAATGATGAGCAGCAATGGTCACATGAAGACGTCGAGTCTACGTGCACGTCTGTCTCACCCTATCATTGACGCAGATGGGCATTGGCTCGAGTTTGGTCCGATCGTCCGTGAACAGCTCCGACGGATCGGCGGGGACCGGGCTGTCGAGGGGTTCTCGCTGTTCAGGTCGCAAGTAGTGAAGCAACTCGCCATGTCGGTGGCCGAGCGGCGTGACCAGCGGGTCGCGCAGCAAGCATTCTGGGGACTACCCACCAAGAATACGCGTGACCGGGCCACGGCGATGATGCCGCGGCTCCTGTATGAGCGGATGGAGGAACTGGGCCTCGATTTCACCGTGCTCTACCCGACCGAAGGTCTGGGTATACCACGAATCGCGGATGCAGAGCTGCGCCGAATCACCTGCCGGGCGTTCAACATTTTTAGCGCCGAGTACTTCCGTGCCTTCTCTGATCGCATGACCCCTGCTGCAGTCATCCCGATGCACACCCCCGACGAGGCTATCGAGGAACTCGAGTATGCGACTACGCAGCTCAGCCTGAAAGTCGTGATGATGGGGAGTATGATACCCCGTCCAATTCCAGCTCTGGTCGAGAAGTATCCTGAAGCGACGGCGGCCGCCGTCTGGCGCGATGTGCTCGGACTCGACAGCGCGTATGACTACGACCCAGTGTGGGCGAAGTGCGCTGAACTAGGCGTGTCGCCGAGTTTCCACACCGGTTCACGCGGATTCGGTTTACGCGTGTCACCGACGAACTTCGTGTATAACCACATCGGCCACTTTGCCGTGGCCAACGAAGCGGTCTGCAAAGCGCTCTTTCTCGGCGGCGTGACCCGGCGGTTTCCCCAGGTTAAGTTTGCCTTTCTGGAAGGGGGGGTCGGCTGGGCCTGCCAACTGTACGCCGATCTTATCGGCCATTGGGAGAAGCGCAATCTGGAGGCGCTGGAGGAAGTGAATCCGCAGAATCTGAACCGTGCGTTGCTTCTAGAGTTGGCCGAAGCCTACGGCTGCGAAGGCATGGCAGAAGTGCTCCGTCGGCAAGACGCCGCGCTTGACACCGCTACGACTCCAACAGGCGCAACCCTCACCGGTGGCATTGATAACCTCGACGATTACACAGCATGCCAGATCCAGGGGGCCGAAGACGTGCGCAACCTCTTCGTGGAAAATTTCTACTTCGGCTGCGAGGCCGATGATCGCATGAATGCCTGGGCGTTCAACCGGCAGGGCAATCCGTTCGGGGCACGGCTGCATGCGCTATTTGGCTCAGACATCGGTCACTTCGACGTCCCGAACATGGCGGAGGTCGTGCCCGAGGCGTACGAACTCGTAGAGGACGGTCTTATTGGTGAGGACGATTTCCGTGACTTCGTGTTTGCCAATCCCGTGCGCTTTTGGGGGGAAGCGAACCCGGACTTTTTCCAGGGCACGGTGGTTGAAGAGGAAGCGTCAGCGTTGCTCGCAGAAGGTAGGGTTTGATCAGAAGAGAGCCTATCCGGGCCTCCAGACAGCAAAGCGCCGGGCTTCTGCCCGG
>CAZAYE010000289.1:0-5479 GCA_964489255.1 uncultured Enterobacteriaceae bacterium | reverse complement strand
GATCATGCCTAGTCTCGTGGGCTCGGAGATGTGTATAAGAGACAGGTGCTCAACAAGATTGATACGGTTTCTCGAACAGCCCTCCTGCCCCTGTTAGAGCGGGGAGCTACGCTCCTCCCCGGTTGCGACGTTGTTCCGGTGAGCGCCCTGAGTGGGGAGAATAGGGCGGAGTTGCTTGCTACGGTCACCGCTGTGCTTCCGGTTGGTCCGGCGTTGTATCCGGCTGATGAGTTGACGGACCAGAGTGAGCGCGTATTGGCGCAAGAAGTCGTGCGTGAACAGCTCTTTCTCCACACTGAACAGGAGGTGCCGTACGGAACGGCGGTGATAGTCGAGGAGTTCAGCGAGAAACCAGAGAAGTCGGTGCTGGTTATCCGCGCCGTCATCTATGTTGAACGACCCTCCCAGCGGGGGATCATTATTGGCGACCGAGGCTCTCGGCTTAAACAGATTGGCCAAGCCGCCCGCCTGCAACTCGAAAGATTCTTTGGCTGTAAGGTGTTTCTGGAACTGTTCGTGAAGGTTGCGAGAGGTTGGACCAATAGTCCGGGCAGGCTCAAGGAACTAGGACTATGAACTGGTTGGCCTGGTCTGACGACCTCACGATACGTGGGAGGGGCAGTGCGCACACCGCCCCTCTGCGTTTGCGCGCGCAAAGGAGAAAGAGTGAAAAATTGGCTTTGGCTCGCTGGCGCTTCCGCCTTTCCGCTGCAGTGGCTGATTCTGCATTTTGCTGGAGTGCATCTCGCCCCCCAGTGGGAGGCGCTGTCCTCTGGGATTGCGATCTTCGGTGCGGCTTTTCTGCTTTCCTGGGCAGCCGAGCTCGCCCAAATGGACATCCCGCAGGCGCTGGCACTCGCGTTCCTCGCGCTCATTGCGGTCCTGCCTGAGTATGCAGTTGATATGTATTTTGCGTGGCGGGCAGGAACAGATCCTTCCTACACCTCCTACGCGACAGCGAACATGACCGGTGCCAACCGCCTGCTGATTGGTCTGGGGTGGGCAGCCATTATCATTGCCTTTTGGTTGAAGACCGGCAAACGGGTAGTGACCTTAGGCAGAGACCAGAAGACGGAAATCACTACCCTTGGTATTGCGACGCTCTATTCGCTGGTCATCCCCCTCAAGGGAACGCTTTCTGTCATCGACGCTTTTTTCCTCCTGAGCCTGTTCGCTATTTACATGCTGGTGGCCTCGCGGGCGCATGTGGTCGAGCCCGAGCTCGAAGGCCCCTCAGAGATAATCGCCCGTTTTGCTCCAGGAGTAAGACGGACCATCACCCTGCTCCTTTTTGCCTACTCCGGCTTAACGATCTTTACCGCGGCTGAACCTTTTGCCGAAGGGTTATTAGCCTCAGGGCGCACTCTGGGAATTGAGGAGTTCATTCTCGTGCAATGGCTCGCCCCCCTGGCTTCCGAGTCTCCGGAGTTTATCGTGGCGATTTTATTTACGCTGCGTGGCAACCCGCAGGCGAGCATGCGGACCTTGGTCTCGTCTAAGGTGAATCAGTGGACTCTGCTCATCGGTATGTTACCCATAGCCTATAGCATTTCCTATGGACAGATCGCGCCTATGCAGATGGACGCCCGTCAGGTGGAGGAGATCTTACTGACGGCGGCGCAGTCGCTCTTCGCCGTGATCGTGATTGCGAACTTTACTTTTTCCTTGGGCGAGGCGCTGCTCTTACTCGTACTCTTCGTCTCGCAGCTCTTCTTTGTGTCGCCGGAGATTCGGTATCTGTATTCTCTGGTCTATTTTGTACTCGCCTGTGGACTGGCGTTCGTCAAGCGACACTCATTAGCAGCGCTGTTGCCCACCTCGGCTCGTCAGTTTCAGCGCCCACCTCGGGCTTGTAAAGTGATCCTCCCGGCTTTGTGTTTTCCGGATGTCCTCATGACAAGGGGGCTGCAGGAGATACATCTCCTGTTCTCTCACGCTTGATAAGTCTTACAGCACTGTCTCATTTTTGGCGAAGCTGCCCACGTTCTTGGGACTGCATGAAAAAACTCAAACTCCCTACCTTTACCTGCCTCCGGGTCTCATTTTTGGCGAAGCTGCCCCCGTTCTTGGGACTCTGCCTGTTCTCTCACACTTGACAAGTAATACGAGACTGGGCAGAATTCCTCCGGTCATCTAACAAGGAGACCCTAACGCGCTGCCAGAAGATGATGGGGAAATATGAGTGAGGGGAACGCAACAGTCTGGATCGCTTCTTACAGCCCTGGTAGGCTAAGACTGAAACTCTCTCCGGATGGCAGTATCATTCCCAACCTAGAACGGCTCCTGCAAGTTCCAGCGATCACCGAGGTTGCTTACAGAAAGCTGACGGGTTCCTTGCTCATTCGCTATGATGAAACCCGTTGTAGCCTCCCAGAACTCCTCCCACTCCTCGGCAGATACTTTCCCGCCCTGAATACCCGCGACCTTCCCGCTAGTGCTTATGAGCAAGAGTTGCCCAAGAATCTGTTCTCTAGTGTTATGTATCACTACGCTGACATGACCAATCAAGCCGCTCACAAGGCAACCTCCGGTTTGGCCGATCTCACCTCGCTCCTGCCTGTCGCGTTTTTTGCCTGGGCAGCTGTCGATCTCATGATGCGTCCGAGTTTACCGCGCTGGTTTGAACTGTACCGAGAAGGATCATACTTGTGGCATTTCTATCAGAACGCTTCTTATGGAATGGAGAAGTAGTAGGAGACTGAGCTGAGTAATGTGATCCCTAATCTTTATGATCCGTGTGGAAACACACAGCGGAGGGACAACCGATGCTGGAAATGGTCATCGCTTTCATTATCGGAGTGGCGTGCGGACGCGCACTCGACTGGTATAAGAGTTCGGAATCAAGCCAAGAGCGAAAGGCGGAAACTGAGGCTGTTGAAGAGGAAATCCCTGTTACGGAAGCGGGGTCTGAGTAGGATTCATTGTGGGACTGGTTGCGGCACTTGTTTACTCAAGCCAAGAAGGAGGCAGCCATGGACAACAAGATTTTTGGGTTTGAATTGAGCGGTGTGATTGCCGGACTGCTTGCTGGTATTGTCCTCATGTCACTGTTGTAAAATTCCGATACGCATTGCAGGCGAATGTGGGAGTTCAAAGCGTAGTCGTGTAATCGTGTGGGTGACCGAGACCCAGTCCTACAATGAATCCTCACTCAGATATGGCGCTGTATAACCCCTGGCGTACTCCGCATTGGGAATCCCGATAGCTGAAGGGTTTGCAAGACCCGAGAGAGAGCTGTTGCGCTTGCCCTATCCGCTGCGCCAAGGGGTATAGGGTACTGGGAGAGGGAGCGAGGTTCCTGATGGGAATAGAAGAACTAGTGGGATTCCTCCTGGGAGTCGCCTCTGGTAGTCTGCTGCGCTGCTTTGGAATTCGTTGGAACTTTCAAGCGGAGCCTGATGGAGCGCCTGCGACTCAACAACCGCAACCCAGCGAGCAATCTCCTGCGGTTCCAGAGGCGACTGGCGCAGAGGTTGCCCTTCAGCAAGCTGCCGCGGCTGAGCCTTTACCTACAACCGCGGCAGAAGAGAGAAGGAGCGACCTGAAATCTGCCATTTTGGAGATTCTTCGCTCTTCTGGGGAAGGGCTCACGCTGTCTGCCATAGCCGAGAGAATGAAGCGACACTTTGCCTCAATTATTGGACCGGTAAGGCTCCTGATAGAAGAAGGGCTCGTCGAAAAGCACGATAAAATCTACAAAATCCGAGGACCAGCATGACCTTTGTCACATCGCCGGTTCCACCGCAGGCTGATCTCTTCAACGCCCTGCGTAGTATTGCAGTCCGCAGCTATGTCCCTGGGCGCTTACGCGTCAAGATTCCAGCCCTCGGTGAACCGGCTGCGGCAAAAAGCTTTTCAGATCGTCTCCTGGCGGATGGGACGGCACAGTCGGTCACCGTGAATACGCTGACCCAGTCAGTGCTGATCGCCTACGACAAGACCCGGTATTCACAACGGGCATTTCTCAGAAAGCTGCTCGCCGCCTTGGGAGTGGACGAGGCTACCCTTGCCACCCTAGATGCGATGCGGTCTACTTTAGTGGGGGATGGGGCAGCGAATGGTGTGACACACCAGCCGACCGATCAAGGTCAGGCGGGCGCTGAGCAAGAGAGCTCTTCATTCTTTGCTTGGATCTTGGGGGCCTTGAGTGCGACCGGTAGCGCTCTCGTTTCTGTCGTCAGCCTACCTTTTGCGCCAACACCTCCCCCCCCACCTGGGGAAACGATCACTCGCGCTCAACCCGAGCAAGCAGAGATTATCTCAATCAGTCCTGAAGAGAGGGCTGCGCTACAGGAACTCAAGTGGACTGTCAAAAGTGATGTAGCTGGACGTCTGCGCCTCTACCATCCGTTGGTCTGTCGGTACACCCTAATTGCGCAGAAAGTGGAATTTACGCTGATCAATTTAGACGGGGTCAATGACTATACCGTGAGCGGCCTCACCTCAAATGTCCGGGTTGACTACGATGACAAAAAGCTGACGCGCGAAGAGATCCTCGAAATTTTGTCTGATTCGGTACAGACAGTCGTTCGCGAGTCTGACTTGAAGCCCGACGACTCTCTGCGTCAGATGGCGTTATCGAGTGCAAACTTGGTGTTGGCTGGGGCGTCTTCCTTTGTACCAGTCCTTTTGCCCGTAGCTGCTCTGACGACAGCCGTTGTCTCCATTCCCACCTTCGTCCGGGCTTTTCATGCCCTATTCGTTAGGAGAGAGATTAAAGTAGATATTCTCGATGCTACGGTGATTGGGGTGGGCCTGGGGTTTGGTTTCGTCTTCGCGCCAGCCCTCATGGTGTGGATTGTTGATATTGGCTACACCATCTTGGATGTGACGTCCAAGACCTCCCACCAGCTCCTCGCTAAGGTTTTTGGCAAACAGACCCGGAAAGCCTGGCTCTTGGTCGATGGCCAAGAAATTGAGTGCAAGGTCTCCGACCTGCAGAAAGGGGACCTGATTGTGGTGAGTACGGGCGAGCAGGTCCCGGTTGATGGCGTGGTCGTGGATGGGGATGCGATGATCGATCAGCATGCCCTTACCGGCGAATCCGCTCCGGTGGAAAAAACCGTAGGAGACACGGTCTTCGCGATGACGATCGCCGTAGCTGGAAAAGTCGTCGTTCGGGTCACGGAAACAGGCGATAATACCAACGCGGCGAAGATTGTCCGCATTATTGAACACTCGATGGAGCATAAGGTGCGGTTGCAGTCCCAGGCGGAACGGTTTGCTGACCTCCGCGTCCGTAAAACTGAGCGGTATTCCCTCGCCGAGGCGTTGGCGGGCATACAAAACCACGACGAGCGCTGGCGCTTGGGGTGGAGCGCGCATCACCTCTTGCTTCTCACGGCTACACCTCACATGGGCAAGGATTATCCTTATTACGCTCTTTGGCGGCTGCTGGAGCCGGAAATTCTCGCCACACCGGAGGCATTTAATGGATACCCGAGCGACCGACGACGGATCCACTTCATTCGCCGGACCA
>CAZAYE010000288.1:0-5483 GCA_964489255.1 uncultured Enterobacteriaceae bacterium | reverse complement strand
GCCTTTGTGAGAAGGAAGCAGTCAGCTCTCAGCCCTCAGCTTTCAGTCGGGTGCGCTCCGCGCACCCTTGAAAGGAGACAGCGGGGTAGCCTGGATGGAGCGGAGCGAAATCCAGGAATTGGCTGACCGCTAAATGCTGACCGCTAACAGCTTCCTGATACGCTATGGACAAAATTCTCGTCGTCGATGACGAACGCAACGTCCACTACTCGTTCCGTCGTGTGCTCGGCGGTGAGTACGAAATCCTCTCGGCTTTCTCTGGGGAAGAGGCGTTGCGTCAAGTCACCGATCCCTCTCTCAGGTTGGTGCTGATGGATGTCCGCATGCCCGGCAAGGATGGTCTCGACACCTTGCAAGAACTCAAACGGCTGCGGCCGGACCTACCGGTGATCATGATGACTGCCTTTGTTTCAGCCGAGACCGCGATCCGCGCGACCACCCTCGACGCCGAAGATTATCTGGTGAAACCCTTCGATGTTGACGCCCTCAAGCGACAGATTGCGATCACCTTACAACGGCGCGGCGCGGCTAGAGCTGTGACGCAGCCGGTGTTTGAAACTCTCGACTCTGGCGCAGTGCCCATGGTGGGGCATAGCCGGGCGATGCAGGAAGTCTACAAAATCGTCGGCAAGACCGCAGCACGCGATGTGACCGTCCTGATCACCGGAGAGAGTGGGACGGGCAAGGAACTGGTCGCGCGCGCGTTACATGCCTATTCGCGACGTGAGAAAGGGCCGTTCCTGGCCCTCAACTGCGCGGCGATTCCCGACACTCTGTTGGAGAGCGAACTGTTCGGCTATGAGCGAGGGGCGTTTTCCGGAGCAACGGAATCACGCCCTGGCAAGTTTGAACTCGCCCATGGCGGTACGCTGTTCCTTGATGAGATCGGTGACATGCCGCTGGTGTTGCAGTCCAAACTGCTGCGCGTATTGGAGGAACGCGAAATTTATCGCCTGGGTGCACGCGAGTCCCGACGGGTCGATGTGCGCATCATCGCCGCCACCAACCAGGAGCCGGAGGGATTAATCCGTAACGGTCGCTTTCGCGAGGATCTCTACTATCGCCTGAACGTCCTGCGGATCACCTTGCCACCGCTGCGAGAGCGGAGGGAAGATATCCTGCTGCTCGCTGAGCATTTTCTCAACGCTCACCGGTGCGGAGACCCTCAAGGTCCACAAGGATTTTCCGCTGAGGCCCGAGAGAAACTCCTCGCCTATCCCTGGCCAGGAAACGTGCGTGAACTTGAAAATGCCATAGCTCAGGCTGTGCTTGGCGCGCGTGGACGATTGATCGCGGTCGAAGACCTGGTGTTGAATGAAGTCACGCTCCGACCAGCAGAATCCACGCAGACCCCCGAACAATCGTTCGGCACGACCCTCGAACAGCTTTTCGCCCAGGCGTCTGGCCACGTCTTCGCTGCGACAGAACGACTGCTCGTCGCCAAGGCGCTCGAACTCGCTCGCCACAATCAGGTCCAGGCCGCACGCCTCCTAGGTATCAGCCGTAACGTCCTCCGCGACCGCATGAAGCGGTACGGCTTGTAGTACGCCAGAGAGAGCAAAGCCCACACTCCAAGACTGCCCCGGGAAGGGAAACTTATATCAATTCTCGATTCACTTGTGCCAATGCGCATTCGTGCTTCGACAGGCTCAGCACGAACGGGTTTCTGCTGTACGTGCGGCATTGGGGCCGTTCGCCCTGAGCTGGTCGAAGGGGAACGGCCCTGCAAAGAATGGCCCAGTTGAAAAGCGAAATGGTATGAGGACTGTTTTTCTATACCTGTCCCCAGTTTTTCTCGTGCAAGCGAACTAGCGTCTATACAAGTCCATCGCTATCATTACGGAGTTGCGGAGCACTGTAACCCCTACGGATGAGCCTCAGGAGGGCAAGCCTATCGAACCGGAGAGGGCGGGAGTAAACTAATTTGCGGTGCTTCTACCAGACCCTGCGAAGGAACGATGATGTCACTGGAACAGACTAAACGACTGGGGATCTTGACCAGCGGCGGCGATGCCCCAGGCATGAACGCAGCGGTCCGGGCAGCCGTGCGCACAGCGCTGGCCCGGGACCTGGCAGTGTATGCCATTTACGAAGGCTATCAAGGAATGGTGGAGGGAGGAAAACGTATACGGCCGATGAGTTGGGATGAGGTAGGGGGGATCATGCACAAGGGAGGCACGATCATCGGTACGACCCGCAGCGAAGCCTTTCGTACCCGTCCAGGGCGCCGGCGGGCAGCAGCCAATCTGCTAGAACACGGGATCGACAATCTCATCGTGATCGGTGGTGAAGGCAGCCTGGCAGGAATCGTCCTTTTTCATCGAGAATGGCCTGAACTGGTAGCGGAATTGGTCAAACAGGAAGACATTAATCAAGACCTCGCGGCCCGTTATCCTCACCTGACTATTGTTGGCTTGGCCGGCTCGATTGATAACGACCTGCTCGGTACCGATATGACCATTGGGGCCGACACCGCCTTGCACCGTATTACCCAAGCGATCGATGCCATCAGTAGCACGGCCGCGAGTCACCAGCGCACGTTTGTCGTCGAAGTTATGGGCCGCCACTGTGGCTATCTGGCGCTGATGGGCGCTCTGGCTGGCGGCGCGGACTGGGCCTTAATTCCCGAAAGCCCGCCCAATGTAGAAAACTGGGAAGAACGCATGTGCGAGGTGCTCAAGACTGGCCGGGCCGCGGGTCGCCGGGATAGCATTGTGATTGTCGCTGAGGGCGCCCGGGACCGGAAGGGAACTCCTATTCTGGGCACCTACGTCAAGAAAATTTTAGAAGAACGGCTCGGCGAAGACGTCCGCGTCACCATCCTCGGCCACGTTCAACGTGGCGGTGCTCCGAGCGCGTTCGACCGCAACCTCAGCACGATCCTTGGTGCCGCTGCGGTGGAAGCAATTGCCTCCGCCGCACCAAACAGTCCCCCGTGCCTGATCGGGATGCGCGGGAACCGCGTCACCCGTTCTCCGTTGCAGGATTGTGTGGATCAGACCCACCACATTGCTAAAATCATCGCGAATAATGATTTTGACACGGCGATGACGCTGCGGGGTCACAATTTCCAGACCGCATTTCGCGCCCTCCGTACCCTGGTCCGGGCGCTTCCACACGAACCAACTCCAGGGCAGCAACGCCTGCGGTTAGCGGTTATGCACTCAGGAGCGCCCGCCCCTGGAATGAATACCGCGGTGCGGGCAGCCGTGCGGTTAGGAATTGACCAAGGCCACATCATGCTCGGAGTACGCAACGGTTTTCAGGGCTTGATTACTGGTGACATCGCCGAAATGGACTGGATGAGTGTCAATGGCTGGGCCCCACTTGGCGGCGCGGAACTCGGCACCAATCGCAAGATTCCTTCTGGCAGAGATTTCTACGCCATCGCGCGGATGCTGGAAGAACACCAAATCCAGGGGCTGTTGCTGATCGGCGGCCGATCCGGGTATGAAGCCTTCTATCAATTGCACATCGCCCGCGAGAATTTCCCTGCCTTTAACATTCCTCTGGTGTGCTTGCCCGCCACGATTGATAACGATTTGCCAGGTTCAGAGCTCAGCCTGGGGGCAGATACTGCTCTCAACAACATTGTCGACGCAGTAGACAAAATTAAGCAATCAGCCGTCGCTTCCCGGCGCTGTTTCGTCGTGGAGGTCATGGGGAACCATTGCGGCTACTTAGCGCAGATGAGTGGTCTGGCAACCGGCGTCGAGCGTGTGTATCTGCCCGAAGAGGGAGTCACTTTGAGTGATCTTCAGGCTGATCTGGTCATGCTGCAGAAAGGATTTCAGCATGGGAAACGGCTGAGCGTGATGATCCGTAGCGAAAACGCCCATCCGCTGTATACGACCAGTTTCATCTCCACGCTCTTCACCGAGGAAGGCAAGAAGCTTTTCGATGTCCGCCACGCTATCCTCGGGCATCTGCAACAGGGCGGAAATCCCACCCCCTTTGACCGCATCCTCGCCACGCGATTAGCCGCCACCTGTATTGAATTCTTGATTGCCGAGGCGGCCAAGCCGTCCCCAGCCGGGATGTTCGTGGGGTTGCAGGCTGGACAGGTACAGTTCAACAATCTGGAAAACCTGCCCCGCATGGAGGACCCCGCCCATCAACGCCCCAAAGACCAATGGTGGTTGGAGGTCCGACCCATTGCTAAGGTCCTAGCCCAACCAGGGCCGCGGTCCTGAGCGCCGCAACCCTTTTTCTCCGTTCGTCCAGCGAGGTACTACCCAGCCTGAGACCCTCTGCTAAGATTCCTCAAATCCGGCAAGTCACAACCTGAAGACCAGAAAGGGGATGAGGATGAGGAGGTCTATCACACGACAGTTGGTCATACTCACCAGCGTCTTAGGAGTGATAACAAACCCGACACCCAGCCGCAGTGACATCGGACTCTCTCAAATCTCCCCTAAGCTTTCGATTAGCGCGAGCCTGCGCCTGCGTTGGGAACTCTGGAACTGGTTCGAACCAACAGGGTCACAGAACAACGACTATGATTTTTTTGCACCGGTCCTGCGGGGCGCGGTGAAATGGACGGACGAATACTTTGACCTGATGGTCGAAGCGCAGCACGTCAGCCTCATCAACCTCCCCGATGATGCAGCAGCCCCAGCTCCACAAGGGTTGCTCGGGGGTGGGGCCTCGTATTTTGCTCATAACCGCCGCCAGGACGATACAGGCATCTATCTGCGACAGGGGTTCCTGACCCTTAAGCATCTCGGCATCGAAGGACTTACCCTCAAAGGTGGGCGTTTCGAGTTCTCTGAGGGGCTCGAGGTGCTGACTAAAGATCCCACCTTGGACTGGCTCAAGAATGTCCGCATATCCCAACGATTCATCGGCCCTTTTAATTTTTCTCACGTCGGTCGGTCATATGACGGCGCCCTCGGCAGCTTCACCCGCGGCCCGTTGAACTTCACCCTTATGGCCTCTCATCCCACTCAGGGCGGCTTTGATCTAGCAGCTATGAAGGAAATGGATGAGATTGATCTGCTCTACGCTGCCGTCAACCTCACCAAACCAGCTTTTGCCCAGAACAGCGACGCGCGCGTTTTCTATATTTACTATGGGGATGGGCGCCGATTGCTCAAGTCTGACAATCGACCAGCCCCAGTTCGTTCTGCCGACCACCAGGATATCTCCCTTCACACCCAAGGCGCTCACTGGATCCATGTCCTTCCGACCAGCGTTGGGCCTATTGACCTCTTAGCCTGGGGAGCCGTGCAACAAGGTGAGTGGGGAGTGCTTGAACACTTTGCCTGGCGCTGGGACCTGGAAGTAGGCTGGCAGCCCAGTGCCCTGCCGTGGAAACCGTGGCTACGGCTCGGCTATGGCCGTAGCTCGGGTGACGACGACCCCAATGATGGGGACCATGATACCTTCTTCCAAATTCTACCCACAGCGAGAATTTACTCGTGGTCGACCTTCTACAACTTGATGAATAACGAAGACGCGTTCGCCCAGCTCATCCTTCGTCC
>CAZAYE010000287.1:0-5503 GCA_964489255.1 uncultured Enterobacteriaceae bacterium | reverse complement strand
GGGACCAAACGCCGCCACGTACAGTTGAATGGGATGATCCAGATCGATGAAGTTGTGTTCGCGCATCTGGAAGCGAATAGGGTGCGTCTGCCCGTGCAGGGTATAGTCCACCTCTGCACCGTTGAGGAGCGCCCGCACCACCCGGATGTAGTCGCCAAAGGGTTTGAGGGGCATCGGTTGCTGCCCCAGCATGCGCATGGCCGTGTGGCCAGTGCCCAGACTGATAAAACACCGCCCGGGGGCCAGACGGTTGATGGTGGCAATGCCATTGGCAGTGACTGGAGCCAGACGTAACCCTGGCACGTTCACTCCTGTGCCCAGGCGCATGCGGCGGGTCTGTTGCGCCGCCAGCGCCAGCACGGCCCAGCAATTGGAGCGAATCATCTGGCTATCGGTGACCCAGCAGTGACTGTACCCCAGGTTCTCGGCGTGCGCGATGTAGCCAATCTCATCCACCTTGGCGGTGACAATCCCGAAGTCCATGGTGCGGTCTCCCCGTGAGCAGGTAGAGGCACTTACCGCAGCAGGCCATAGACCCGCTCGGGACGTACCAGCACGATCACGGCGTCCTGCGCCCGCATGGCCCGGTCGTACTCTTCCCAGTCGGGGTGCTCCTTGTCCCCGCAGGCGCGGAAGAGGTCGCGCAGCATGACCCGGAGTTTTTCAGCCTCCGTATTGCGCGCCTCGAACAACTGTGCAGTGCCCTCGACCGAGACCCAGCCCCGCCAGTCATCCGTCACCGCTAGCACCGTACAGCGGGGGTCACGGCGCAGATTACGCGCCTTCACCGACGTACCACGCACGATGACAAACGCCGCATGGCCCTCGTACGCCCCACAGACAACGATACTGGCGTGCGCCGAGCCGTTGGGCCGGTGTGTGGTAATGACACCGCGGTGATGGCGCTGCAGAAACGGGCGAACATCTTCGAATTCCATAGGTGACCTTTCGTATGATGGTAAGAAACGCTGGCACACCAGCACTGTGCCTCGGTGTGCTCTCCTGACAATAGCATTGTCTGTCGCGGAAAACCATGGGATCCGTGCGCTTGCGGGTATAGCAGTGCCTGGCGGATGTGGGGCTGGGAGAAAACCGTATGGAAGAGTGAGACGAACTCCGCATCGTGCTCCAAAACGGTGACTATGCAACCGCTGGAGGCAATCAAGTGCAGGGCTGTGTTCGGCTCCGGGGACTCCAGGTGTCACCGAGTCTTGCCAGCCCTGCACCCACTTCCTGCCAACGTCGCTTCAGGAGCGGCACTTACTTCATGGCAATCGGGGCCACCGTCGAGCCCGTACCACCCTTGATCTTCAGCGGCAATACCACCAGGGCGAACTCGGAGACGTTGTCCCGGGCCAGGGCGTCGAGGTCGAGGTTCTCCAGTAAAAAGATGCCGTGGGTAGTGACGAGGATCTGGTGCACCGGGAAGGCGAGGTCCTTGTTGGGGTGTGGCCGCACTTCGATGCCCCAGTTGTCAGACCCCACCAGGAGCAGATTGGCCTTGGCCAGCCACTCCCCGGCCGGAATGCCAATACCGGGCTGGCCACTGTTATATTTGGCGTTGTCTTTCATCCACAGCTTGCCCCAGCCGGTATGGATCAGCACCGCATCGCCAGCGCTCAGGGTGACGCCTTGCCGCTGCATGGCCGCTTCGAGATCGGCAACCGTGATCTCATAGCCGCCCTCCAGCATCTCTACGCCCTTGAGGGCGGCCACATCGAGCAGCACGCCCCGGGTCACCAGGCCCCCCACTTGCTCCACCCCCAGCTTGGTGAAGCCGCTCCGGGTGGCCACCTCGTCCGTCTTGACGCAGTTGTACAGCATATCGCCAATGGCAATGTGGGGTAGGGCGTCAAGCTGGGTGCCAACCTGGCCTAACTCGGTGACCACCAGCTCTTCGTTGCCCCGAATCTGGTTGGTGCCGCTTGGCCCCGAACTGCGCGCCGTGTGGATACCAAAGCGCCGCGCGCCAAAGACCGGCATGGCGGGCTCGAGCACACGGCCGAGCTCATATATCTTGCCTTCCTTGACCAGCCGGAGCCCCTTGAGGACTGTTGCGGGCTTTATATGATTGGCGGCCCCGCGCTCGTCGTGCGCTCCCCACGGCGACGGACAGCGTTTCTCAGGCGGTAGCGGCTCCCACTGCTGGCCGAAAGCGCTGAGGCTTCCCAGCAGGAGTAGGCCGCCGCAGACCATCAGGGACCAGAGTATGGTTTTGCAGCTCATGGCCGTCTCTCCTTTTTCCATATAATCGATCCTCCATTGTTGATGCCGAACGCCTAAACTCACCTGCCGCCGGAAGCCGGAGCGAGGTACGAGCGAAGGCTGGAGGCGGTCAGGTGCAGTGCCGTGTTAGGCGCGGCACGTCACTCTGTGTCGGGTATCAGGAAAGTCCTACCAGTTCCCCGACACCCTACGACCTCACGACCTTAGAGGTGACCGCGCTGGTGAGGAGTGTGCATACCTGTCAGGCCCTCCCCCAGAATCATTGGGAAACCTGTGCGGTGAGACGCGTAGTCGATGTGACCCTTCCAAGACGAGCAGCGGATTGGAAGTCAGCGTCAGCCAATTGTTAGAAAAATGTCTCTGAAATTAGCACAATCATTGCTATGACCATGATCCCTTCATCGTGCTGCAAGAACATCAATTAAGAAGTCGACCACTACATCTTGCGAGAGCAGCAGATTTCGAGCAGTCTCTACAGCCTGATCAAACGATAAGAATCCTTTTCCTTCTTGCCGCCATTCTCTTGATTCGCGAGCGACTGGAGCATTCGCTCGTGCAGCGCCTGTGGTCTCGAAGATGAGCATTTCTTTACGCCTTACCGCATTCCTAATGAACTCGCTGTCCAGGATAATCGGTCTTCCACCAGGATGCTCCTGCCAACAGCCGGCGATGGCGTGGGCAAATCGATTACCCGAAACTCGGATGATCAAAGGATAGGCCTGCATGTTTTCCAGGATAGCTGCGAACAGGCATGCGAAATCAAGACAGCATCCTTTCTGATCTCGGAACATTTCTTCCGGTGTGCGTACCACTTGTCGCGTATAATCCGGGCTACCTCGCTCAAAATCATAGAGCCATCCATGACTAAGAATTTGGTCGTAAGCTGCTCTGGATAGATCTTGGAACTTGCCTTCCTCGACAAATTCCCAGAAACCTTGCTGACCGCCAAGACCTTGAGTTATTTGGTATAGGTCATCATTTATGAAGGGGTCTTCGACTTTGACGAATCGGATCAGCGATTCCGGCTCTTCAGGCGACCACTCATTTTCAGACCGGATATCGAGGGTCACCTCCTGCAGCAACTCCACCAGAACATCTGCAACCTTCCGAGCGTCGGCATTAGCCCGCGACCTCCAGTAATGCTCCTCAAGCAGCACACGGACGGCTCCCTGAATCTTGTCGCGCATCATTGGCGGGGGGACACGCTTCTGCTAGGCGCCTCAGCTCTACGCGATAGGTTTCCTCCTGGGACCGGCGTTCCAGTTCGGCGACCAAATCCTCGACGAGTCCCTGGAGCTTGATGGGATCAGACCATTCTCGCCAACGGATCAGCTGCTTGAGGGCGACAAGGGAAATCGGAAGGGCCTCAAGGAATGTGACGGCCAGAACAGCCCAAACAAGGTATTCCGAGAGATCGCAGCGAAAGCGGCTGGCGGGAATGCGGCGCCCAAGCTCGTCCTCGGTCCAGTAGAAAGGATTAAACGGGCGTGCATCAGCGACCCCGACGGCGAGGATGGCGTTAATGCGATCAGCATATGGTTGGAGATCAATCGGCCTCATGATGCGTTACCTGGTCTCATGCCCATGCTCCAGGAACCCGAGCATCTCGGGAGCCACCGACATTCCCACAAGCAGTTGTGTACCTTCCATCAATTGCCATGTCGCAGCAAGCTCATCAGGACCGAAATCACTACCCTCTGCAGGCAGAACCAGCAGCATAGGTGGCTCATCCACCCCAAATCTTAGCACAATGACCTGTGACCAGCCACGGCTCACAAACCGGATGCCCGCTAGTCCCGCATCAGGCGAGCGGAGCAGGTACTGTCCCAGCTCGATCGCCTGGTTTAGGTGCTCTAGAACTCGGCGTGCGAGATCGGCCCCTGCGGACGCACTCTGGTAACGAAACTCGACGATGTAGCGAGAGTCATCAAGCGGTATTACCTCGACTCGATCTTCGTTGGTGAACCCAAGCAACTCTGCAAGGTCCCCAAGGCCGATGCGCTGACCAGAAGGACGTACGGCAGTCAAGTACACAAGTGCCCGCACCAGTCTGTCCTCAGGCGCAGACTCCCGGGTGATGGTGGCCTTAGGACCCGCCTCCTTCTCAGGATCGAAGCGATTAAGACACTCATAGCCGAGCCGAAAACCCTCGGGCAATTCTTCACGCAAGCGATCAAGCAAGGGATCAAACGGGTTCTTCGCCAGCACGGTTTCAGCAAGGACCTCCCCCCACCGGGTGGGAAAGAGAGGGCGGCTCAGACTCATAGTGGCAGCCTCCCGCCGCAACGCGTCCTTCCCCCGCTGGGAGAGCACCATTGCAAGTATGCCGTACGCGGTCTGGAGTGACAGCCAAGGATGCCGGAATGGACGCCGTAGCTCCCCGATCCGCTCATCGAGGCGGTCAAGCTCCTCCATGACCTCCTCGCGAGCGGGTCGAACTCCCAGATCAATGTCGTTAGGGGCGTGGAGCAGGATTCTTCCAGCCCAGTAGGTCTCCACAAGACGGGCAAAGAGGACATGCAGCTGCCGCAGGAATCCGCCGTATGTCGGGCTTCCTGAGGCATCCAGAGCCACCCTGTCACAACGTTCAATCTCTGCCCGCCAACGCTCCCAAGCTAATGGGGAGCTGTCAGCAAAGTAGCGCAGCCACATTCCATACGTTGCGGCCGCACCTACATCAACCACCCAGCCCTCATAGAGCAGGTGCTCCAAGAAGGAAACCTCTTCATCAACCAATACGGTAGGTCCTTCAATTCCGAGAGCGGTGCGAAGCTTTGCCGGTTCCGCAAATGACTCGATATGGCGATGGTAGAGCGGCTCCCTTGCCTCCTCTAGGTCGAGGAGTGCGTGACCGGAGCGAAGTAGCGCAGGAAGTGAACCCGAAAAGACCGGCAATCGAACCATGTTTGTCCCGCGTCCCGCTATATCGAGAAGTCCCTGGAGCGCATCACGGTTCACACGCTGAAAGCGGCGCTCCTTCCAGAGCCAGTATAAGACAGAGAACTGCCGAAGGGTATCGCGGGTGGCCTCCTGGGAGAGGGCAGAAGAGGGGGTTATTGCTTGAGTCTGCATCGGTTCGTCTCCTGCTGTTGCTGGCGGTTCAGCGATTCCTGCGAACGTGCTAATCTGATGCCTTCGATCTCGATTTATCTTATCTGGTCTGCCATCACGGACGGTCTTGGAGGATATTTCTTGAGTTTTTCCCCTGCGCCGCTGGCGCCTAACGCTGGGCGTCAGGCGCGCCTGGAAGCGGGAGCGGAGCGGACGCTGGAAGGCG
>CAZAYE010000286.1:0-5514 GCA_964489255.1 uncultured Enterobacteriaceae bacterium | reverse complement strand
GGCTTTTTCGTGGCTCCTGGGAGACCGAGCCATTTGAGAGGTTGCTGCGCAACGGAATCAAATGGGGCAGCGGACAGGAACGCTAAGACCGAACGCGATTCCTGGGAAAAGCCATCACGACTGTTGCAGGCCGTGACCTTTTCAGTCCTTCTTCGACTTCGGTCCAAAAGGTTCAGGACGGAAGGGCGCATCTCGCCTGTCCAGAAAGGCGCGCATCCCGCCTTGCCCCATGGCTGCGAGAAGGTCGTCACGCATGGGTAAATGGGACGTATGTGCTAGGGCCGAAAGCGCACCGTTGAGCACCATGCCGCTGTACAAGCCGGAGGCTTGGAGCCCAAGGCAAGTGACCGCCTTATTGAGGCGCACAGACGGCTCAGGCACTTTGGCAATGCGTTCGGCCAAGGCGCGCGCGGTTGGCATGAGTTGATTAGCCGGTACGACCTCGTTGACAATCCCCAGGCGCAGCGCTTCCTGGGCATCGATATGATCGCCGGTGAGCGCATAGCGGTGGGCTGCCTTCCAGCCGGCGAGCGCCGCAAACAGAAAAGTGGTATTGGAAATGTGCCGCACCTCAGGCTGGGCAAACACCGCCTGCTCAGCGGCAATGGTAATATCACAGGCCATGGCATACCAAAAACCTCCACCCATCGCCCAGCCGTTCACCGCGGCGATGATTGGCTTGCCAATCTGCCAGAGGTGCATCAGCTTTTGCACGCCCTTGGTATCGTTGTCCCACCACCATTGCAAATAGTTACCCATTGCCATCCCCGTCGGATCCAGGACGTTCTGCGGCGACTCTGGACTGGGGGCCATGTCGTAACCAGCCGAGAACGCACGTCCGGCGCCGGTCAGGATAATGGCGCGCACCTCAGCGTCAGCATCGGCCTCGTCGAGAGCAGCGTGTAACTCCTGCTCTAGGACGGGACTAATGGCATTGAGCGCATCGGGACGGTTGAGCGTAAGGGTCACGACCGGACCGTCTTTGGTGTAGAGAATATTGTGATAATCCATGCTGACCTCCGGCATGCGGTTTTCACTCCTTGCCCTTCTCTTCTCTTCCTGAGGAAGCGAAAAGGAGAAAGAAGAATGTCAATGAAAAGTAAAGTCTTATACTGCTGTATTTTCAAAAAGGTGGCGTTCGCGCAACGTCCGTGGTGCGCTGGCAACAACCTTGTCTTCCTAGCCTGCCTCAGACTCCCTGCTTAGGCTGCTGAGCTGAACCAAGGCGAGTTTCCCATTGCCCCGCAGTTGTTTCCGTGAACACAGAGGTGTATCGTTCCCGGAGGCAAAGAGGAAACCCTCGCTGTGATGACATCTGCAGAACAAAAAGTGATCAATACTGTTGACGCTCTTGGCGTGCTGTATGAGTCGATCACCATAGACCCCGCCTACGCCGATACGGCGGCTTTCTGCCAGCAATACGGGTATCCGCTCGAACGCTCCGCCAACACTATCATCGTCGCCTCCAAGAAGGAGCCGAAGCAATTCGCTGCCTGCGTCGTTTTGGCCACTATGCAACTTGACGTGAATAGGCGAGTAAGAAAACTCCTTGGTGTGCCCAGAGCCTCGTTCGCCACGGCCGAGGAGATGATGGCGCTGACAGGTATGCAGGTTGGCGGTGTGACCCCCTTCGCGTTGCCTGCAGAACTGCCACTGTATGTAGACGAACGCATTATGCAGCTCGATTGGATCATTCTCGGCAGCGGCAGTCGAGCATCGAAAATCAAGATTGCACCTGAGGTCTTCACCAAGCTCGGGGCCACGATCATTGCGGATTTAGCGCTCGAACGATCGATTCCTGCTTGAGAAAAAGGAGGTCCGCTCATGCCCACTCTGCCCAAATTCTCCCAACTGCCACTAGTCGGCCAAACCGGCGAACGTCACACCTGGGATGTGTTTGGCCGAGGCGATCAACTCGGCACCATAAACCTGCTGACTACTGAACGGGTGCAGCGCGCAGCTACCCTGGTGCGTACCGGCAGAGTCATCAATCTCAACCTTCCCCTCAATTTTCCCATTACTCTCTACGGCGGATTTCGTACCGGGTACCAGCATCACATCGAGGTCAACCGCGGCGGTCGCGACGACTATGTAGACAATTTCGCCATGCAAGGTTCCAGCCAGTGGGATAGTCTGCGGCACATCCGCTTCCGCGAATTTGGTTACTACGGCGGCCGTCAGGACCAAGACCTCGATGGCAAAGGCGAGTTAGGTATAGAGAACTGGGCGCAGCACGGCATCATTGGCCGAGGCGTGTTGTTGGACGCGGCTGGTTATATGGAACGACGCGGCATGCCGCTCGATGCGACCAAGAAGTTTGCTATGGCTGGTACGTTTCTGGAAGAGGTCGCCCGCGCCGAAAAAGTGCAAATCGAGCCAGGCGATATTGTGCTCCTGCGTACCGGCTGGTTGACCTGGTACAAAGGTTTAGAAGAAGCTGAGCGTGAAGCACTTCGGGGAACTCTCCATCCCGGCGAAGGCGGGATGGCTTGCCCGGGCCTTGATCCAAGTCAGGCTACGGCGGCGTGGGTGTGGGACCAGCAGATTGCCGCCATGGCTGCAGACAACGTGGCGCTTGAAGCGTTACCGGTGGAGGCAGCAGTCGGTTTCCAGCATCGCCGGTTGATTGCTTTGCAAGGGATGCCGATCGGTGAGGTATGGAACCTGGACGAACTTGCTCAAGCCTGTATCCAGGACGGTCTCTACGAGTTCATGCTGGTGTCCGCGCCTCTGAATCTTCCCGGTGGCGTTGGCTCTCCACCGAACGCGTACGCCATAAAGTAAGAACCCCTAACAGAAGAACATTCACGAGGTTTCGGCACACGGAAATCCCCCTTTACTCCCCCCTTGTGCAAAAGGGGGGAAACGCAGAGCGCGGGGGGATTTGGTAGGCCAGCAGCAACGCATGACCTTTTTCAATAGTATCATTAGATCGCCGGACGATGGGCAGCAGGATCGGATGCTGCTGGATCTACGACTTCCACAATTCCGACACCAATTCAGTGTCGATATACGCTGTTCCTTCCTTCACCTTACCATCGGCCAGCCGCATCACCCAGCAATAGCTGTTGTTGTACGGTTTCCCGGCTTTAGTGGTCGCCTTTCCGTCCCATTGCAGTACGACTTGGTCCCCTTCGGCGATGATGTTGCGGACGGTTGGCTGGATGGGCCCTGCCAGCTTCGCATTCAGCGGCTTGGCCGCACCTTCCAGGAATTGTTGTTTACTGGTGTACGTACGTGAGACTGGGCAGGAGCCAATCACTGTCCAGCGCACGTCGTCGGCCAGAATGTTGAAGAATGCGGCTCCGTCTCCGCGGGTCCAGGCGGCAAAGACGTCTTGGATCAATTTTTTGTTTTCAGCGGCGCTCATAGTTTATCCTCCTTTTATTTTTTCTCCTTATTGGTGCCTTAGCAAGGCTAACTGAGCGAGTCAAGGAAAACCCGACTGGCAAACGCCAACTCGTCTGGTATCCCTGTATGGAGAAGAAGGAGATTGACTTTTCGAACGGTTGACGTGAACCTGAAATTACTATGGCACCACAAGAAGTCGAACGCAAACTTGCTGCCATCCTCAGCGCCGATGTCAAAGGCTACAGCCGCCTCATGGGTGAGGACGAAATCGCCACGATTCGCACTCTGACCTCTTACCGTACGGCAATGGCGACCCTTATTCAGCAGTATAAGGGCAGAGTTGTAGATTCCCCTGGCGACAACTTGTTGGCCGAGTTTGCCAGTGTAGTCGATGCCGTGCAATGTGCGGTTGAGATCCAACGAGAGCTGAAGGCCAGGAATGCGGACCTACCAGCCGCTAAAAGAATGGAGTTTCGTATCGGTATCAACCTAGGGGATGTCATCGTTGAAGGACAACGGATCTACGGGGATGGAGTCAATATCGCCGCACGGCTGGAAGGCCTAGCCGAGCCGGGAGGCATCTGCATTTCAGGAATCGTCCATGATCAGGTTGAGAATAAGCTCAACTCCTTAAGCTTAGGGTACGAGTATCTGGGCGAGCAAACAGTCAAGAACATTGCCAGGCCAGTGTCAGTGTATCGAATCCTGTTGGAGTCCGGGACGGTGAGCCGTAGGGGCGAGGTCACCCTGCCCCTACAACCTATGCGGCCCCTCGTTGCTTCCGAAAGCGCACCGACAATAGCGTTGCCAGACAAGCCCTCGATTGCCGTGCTCCCCTTTGCCAACCTGAGTGGAGACCCTGAACAGGAGTATTTTAGCGACGGCATCACGGAAGATCTCATCACCGATCTCTCCAAGCTCTCGGGCCTCTTCGTCATCTCCCGCCACTCCGTCTTTCTCTACAAGGGGAAGGCCGTAAAACCCGAACAGGTAGGCCAGGAACTGGGCGTCCGCTACCTGTTAGAAGGCAGCGTGCGTAAGGTGGGGAATCGGGTGCGCATTACCGGACAGTTAGTGGATACCACGACAGGGTATCACCTGTGGGCCGACCGCTATGATCGAGAGTTGCAGGACATTTTCGCGGTGCAAGACGAGGTGACGCGCAAGATTGTCACAGCCCTGGAGGTGAAGCTGACGGAGGGCGAACAAGGGCGATTAGGACGGACGCCTACGAACAATCTGGAAGCCTATGAGTATTTCCTGCGCGGGTTAGAATCCTTTGCCCACCGCACACCGGAGTCAAACGAACAAGCCCGTCAGATGTTTGAGCGCGCTATTGCACTGGATGCAAATTTCGCTGCGGCATACGCCCGATTGGGCAGAGTCTATATGATCGAATGGGCTTTCCAATGGAGCGAGGACCCTCAGATTCCGGCGCGGGCTGCTGCCCTCGCGCGCCAAGCGGTCTCCCTTGATGATGCTCTCCCCGGAGCCCATCAGACCTTGGCTTACGTGTATCTCCTGAGAAAAGAGTTTGACCAAGCGATCATCGAGGCAGAACGAGCGGTTACGCTCGATCCGAACGACGCTGACGCGTGTGTGACGCTGGGAGAAGTCCTAAGCTGCGCGGGAAGGGCACAAGAAGCCGTGGGCTTAGTCGAGAAAGCCTTGCGCCTCGATCCCTATTATCCACCCTCTTATTTATTCGCCCTCGGCCAAGCGTATTACCTGACCGGGCGTTACGATGAGGCGATTACGGCCTTCAAGAGATTGCTCACTCGTAACCCCGAGCATCTCCGCGCCCACTTTTTCCTCGCAATGGCCTATAACGAAACCGGCCGAAAAGCGGAGGCACGGGAGGAGATAGAAGCATGTGGGAGGCTCAGTCCCTCCTCCTACATACGGCGAATGCGGCAGATTATTCCCTATAAAGATCAATCGCTCGTCGATCGCTGGATCAATGCCCTGCACGAACTCGGGGTAGAGTGAAGATTTCCGATTGGCAAACCGCCTGCGTCCGGAGTAGCCTTTCTGCCAAAGGAGGGTACATATGGACACACGACGGAGGACGCTGTCCTGGGGCACTTTGCTCTTCTCTCTCTTCTTTGCCGGACTGCTGCTGGCTCCTTATACCGGGTACAGCGCGCAGGATCTGCTAGAAAT
>CAZAYE010000285.1:2883-5522 GCA_964489255.1 uncultured Enterobacteriaceae bacterium | reverse complement strand
CATGAACGACACCCGCATGCCACACAGCTGCCCTTGGCGCGGTCGGCTCCAGTGCGTGGTTAGGCCCCGTCTCCGCCACCGCGTCCAGTACCCCTTCCCCCCGGTGTGGTCCGCCCCAGAGCCAGCGGGGGGAGCGTGGTGCAGGAGTCGTGCGGTCTTGGGCTTGCGGTCTTGGGGTTATTGTCTTGGGGTTATTAGAGTTTATCACGATTAACCTGTAAATCCTTGTAGAACCAAGTAAATATGGTATTACTGCATAAATGCCGTGAACCCTTATGCCACTTGGCGTTGGAGGCATGGGAAGCTTAAATCGTGATAACCTTTAATGTGTGATACCTGCGAGCGGGATGATGGTGCCATCATCCCGCTCCCTTACCACCTACGTCTCCTTTTTCAGTCCCTTAATAGGCTTTCGCAAAGATGACGCGACGGCCGCTCGGCTGACCACTTATGACGCAGCGCCCTTCTTCCTCCTCAGCGTCCAGTGGTATACAGCGAATGGTGACTTGCAGATCCTCCTTCACCTTCATTTCCACCTCTTCTGTCCCACTCCAGTGGCAGAGAGCGAACCCTCCATGGATTTCTGGTTTCTCGCGATCTCTGGGTGTAAAAAACTCGTAGAACTCCTCCTTCGAATCAATCTGCACCAGATGACAGTCATGAAAAACGCAAGCGCGTTGGAACATCTCTCGCTGGATGTTCTCCAACTGTGTTGCGACAGTCGCAACGAATGTTGTCCGGGATTGACTGCAGCGCTCTCTGGGACTCCGATCTCTTCGACCAATGTAAACCGAATCCGATGCAACTTCTCGCGGGCCTATCTCGAGATAGAGAGGGATCCCCTTCTTAATCGAGGACCAGAGTTTGTCTGCTCCTCGACCTTCTCGCACGTCCAGCTCAACCCCCAGCGGACGCCCGTCATAGCGTACATTACAGAGTTCCCGAGCAAGCTGCTCGCAATAGGGCATGACCCGGCCCCGGACATCTTCGGTGTGCACAACCGGGAGAATGACCACATGCGCCGGCGCGAGCCGAGGCGGGAGCACAAGCCCATTATCGTCACTGTGCGTCATGATCAATCCACCGATCAAGCGCGTAGAAACCGCCCATGATGTCGTCCAAACATAGGCCTTTTGCCCCGCAACATCCTGGAACGTAATACCTAAAGCACGCGAGAAGTTCTGGCCGAGAAAATGCGAGGTACCCGCTTGCAGGGCCTTGCGGTCTTGCATCATCGCCTCGATGCAATAGGTCGACACCGCTCCGGGAAAGCGCTCACTCTCTGTTTTCTCGCCCTTGATGACAGGCATAGCCATATAGCGCTCGGCGAAATCAGCATAGATATCCAAAATTTGCCGTGTCTCTACCTGCGCCTCCTCAGCAGTCGCATGTGCAGTGTGCCCTTCCTGCCATAAAAATTCAGTCGTCCGAAGAAAAAGGCGCGGTCGCATCTCCCAACGGACCACATTGCCCCACTGGTTGATCAACAGTGGAAGGTCCCGATAGGATCGCACCCACCTGGTGAACGTTTCCCCAATGACCATTTCAGAGGTAGGACGCACCACGAGCGGCTCTTCCAATGGACTGGTGGGCACGAGTTTGCCATCTGGCCCGACCTCCAGCCGGTGGTGGGTCACGACGGCACACTCCTTCGCAAACCCTGCGATATGTTTTGCCTCTCTTTCAAGCAAACTCACGGGTATGAACAGTGGGAAGTAGGCATTGTGGTGGCCCGTCGCTTTGAACATATCATCCAACACGCGCTGCATATTCTCCCACACCGCGCAGCCCCACGGCTTGATCACCATGCACCCCCGCACCGGCGATGGTTCTGCCAGATCGGCTGCACGAATAACTTGCTGATACCAGCCCGCGTAATCCTCCGCACGAGTCGGTGTAATCGCTACTTTTAATACTTGTGCCATTTTTTCCCCTTTCCCTGTGGCAGCCAGGGCCGGGATAGTTCACGCCGCGGCCCTGGCCTCCTGCTCGTGTCTACGAGGTGCTAATTGGTGGCGGTGACCACCGTACCCAAGAAATAGCGCTTCAGCTCTAGCGCTCTGGCCACCAAGCGACCATGACCCGAACGTACCGCTATCTCGGCGAGCAGGTCATAGGTAGAGGCGCAGGAAAGATGCCTGTCAAAATGCAATTTTGCGACCAGATACATAAAATCCTGGAAATTGCACTCGGTCATGACACTTCCCAATGAGAGCAGACTTTGCAGTTCTTCGTTGGTCATCAATCGCCGAGGGATGGGGGTAGGCTCACGGATCGACATGAAGCGGGAGTGGTCTTTGAACAGATCCGGCATGGGAACTCCCGGATCGAAATCTAGTACGAGATGTAACCGCTGTCCCGGACCAAAGCAGCCCCCACTGTGGGGGATGGTGCCATCGAGGAACCAAATCTCCCCACACTCCATATGGTAAACGATGTCGGCCTCAGAATTGAGGCAATAGTCATAGGTCTGGAGCGGGATGTGCAGCCGCCTGAACCCGTGCTTAAATTCGAGGTAGTCGCGGTGAGGGACGATGAAACCTCCATCACTCGCTGAGAAAATACGCGCGGATTTCAAGTGCTCAATTTCGAAAAGATCACCAATCAGCGGAGGAAGGTAACGCAGCTGCTGCCCATAT
>CAZAYE010000285.1:0-2873 GCA_964489255.1 uncultured Enterobacteriaceae bacterium | reverse complement strand
GACAGACCGTCATCCTTGTTCCCGCTCCCGTTGTATACCATGCGAGTACCCCACTTGCCGTAGGCGTATTCGCTGTAGGCTGGATTGATAGGGAACCCTGCGATGATGGCATTGTCGGCTTTGAGTAATACCTCATCAAACTCAATGATCCCGACAGGATAACTCCCCGAGTCGATGGCCCGGGTGAACGTAGACCGATCACATTGCTGGTGGGTATTGGACTGCGATGTGATTCGAGGCTGTTCCTGACTTGGGAATACCATGACGATCCCCTTCCCCAATATTGGATTCCAAAACGACCACGAGTATGGGCCAAGAGTCGGGGAGAAGGGAAATGTGTGAATGCCAGCGTCAAGTAGGGTAAAATACTCCACCAGAGGGCCGTGTAGGGACGTCAAACGCCACCAAGCGCGTTATCCGGTGGTCACGACACCGGGCGTTGTAGTGGCGCTGCATGGCCCTTCTCCCCTTGGAAATGAAGAGACCCCCTATCCAATTGGAGGCAGTAGCTCCTTCTCTAAGGTTTAGATTGTCTGGGAACATATAGACACAGTGATCCTAATCCAAAGGGAGGGGTGAGGTCAAGGGCTTTTTTAGTAAATTTCTGAATCTTTTATTACTATATAAGATCGTTAAATCTGCCGTACCCATTAGTAGGTCTAGAAGTTAGCAAGACTCACCATTAAAGGGATAAAAACCTACTAATAGGAAAATCGCTGCATGAGAGATTGCAAGAAAATTTTTAGTGGATCGTAAGGAGGGCGTATGGCTAAGGACGATAAGAGGGGATTCCAATGCCCGCGATGTGGGCACTGGGATGATGACCAGGTAATTGACACCCGTAAGATTGAGAATGCTATACAGCGCACACGGCGCTGCAAATGCGGCGAGATCACGAAGACTCTAGAACGTGGAGAGGTGACGCGTCTCTACGTGCGTAAAAGCCACGGAGACCGAGAGTCGTATAGCGAAGACAAGCTTCGACGCGGTCTAACGCTCGCCTTTTCAAATATCCGCATTGAATCTGCTGCTATTGATGATATCGTGCAGCGGGTGACCGAGAAAGCCCGTGGCATGAGGCGAGAGGAGATCAGTAGCCATGATATTGGCAATTGGGTTTTAGAGGAACTTAAGATAAGGTTGAGAGAGCGAGAGGACCTCTACGTCGTTCCGTTTATACGATTTTCATCGATTTTTCGACGGCTCCATTATCTGCACCACATCCGGGATCTTGTTGATGAGGTTGAGCGTCTTTTACACCCCAACTCACTGAACGGCACGTCAAGTCAGCTCCTGCAAGCAGAGAGGATATCATGAGCACGCTCGAAACATCGATGCATAAACCGGGGATCCTGCCTCGACAGTTGCTCCAGCAAGCGGTTGAGGCAGGCTATGTTTCTGCAGCCAAGTCTTTCCTGGACTCGGCGTTTCAACCAGCGTCGCTTGATCTCCGCGTTGGCGATATTGCGTACCGGTTGCGCGCGATGTTTCATGCACAGCATCCGGTGCAAACCATGATCCGTAAGCTCGCTACACGCACGGTCCAGCTAGACCCAGAAGCTGGAACGATCCTTGAAGATGGGCACATGTATCTAATCCCTATTGAAGAGGAACTCGCTCTCCCACCAACGCTTCGTGGGAAGGTGAGCCCCAAAAGTAGCATTGGCAGGCTCGATGTTGGAGTAAGAATTGTCGCCGAGGGGAGCATCATGTTTGACGAAATTCCGCCAGGATATAAGGGGCGACTATACGCGCTAGTGACGCCCCGCTCCTTTGCCATTGTTGTTCGACCTGGAATTTCCCTTGCACAACTGCGTCTGCATACCGTTGCACCGGATGGCAGTATTGGGATTGTACGTGATCAGGAGTTAAGCGCGCTTTGGGACAAGTACCCTCTTCTGTATCGCCCAACTTCTACTCCCGACGCTCCTCGGCCAATCGATTATGAGCACGCTGTGGTTGAAGAGGGTCTTTTCCTGAGCGTTGACCTTCATCGTCCTCCAAACGCTCCGCTTGCGTTCACTCCACATGTGCTCGGTGATATCGTAGATCTTGGGAGGACAAGGCACTATAAAAGTACGGCGTACTGGGAGGCAGTATTTTCTGATCCCACAACCAGCAACGCTGTCAACCTCCGTGCCAAGGTCTTTTATCTCGTTAGGTGCCGGGAGAGGTTGAGTATCCCCCCTACACTTGCGGCAGAAATGTTACCGTACGATCACCGAGTTGGAGAACTGCGAAGTCACTATGCCGGCTTCTTTGACCCCGGTTTTGGGTACAAATCCGATGGAAGTGTTCTTGGTTCGCGAGCGGTCTTGGAGATTAGGGCACAAGAGGACTTTATGGTACAGCACGGACATATCATTTGCCGATTACAATTTTATCGTATGGTTGAAGAACCTGACCTTCTCTACGGCGATACTCGACTCGGCTCCTCGTATCAACAGCAGCGCGCTCCTTTTGGAAAGCATTTTGCATTACAGGAATCAGAGGAGACAGATGACGGGGAAGATCTTCAACTGGGCTTTGATATTTAGGCGGCGTGGCGGCGATTTGCGGCCCAACCTGCGTTAGTCCTAGAGCTTCTTCGGTGTTAAATTGGCCAACTAATGACGCCCCGCACTGAGCTTTGACAAAGCGAAGGGTCAACGGTAGAATCAGCCGGGTACGCATACGGCAATGGCAGTGCTGGTGGAAGGAAGTACCGATGCAGATTACGGTGAAGCTGTTTGCCCTGATGCGGGAAAAAGCTGGCACGGACACGATCACACTCGACATACTAGAAGGCGCCACGCTGACGCAGGCGGTGGCCGCCCTAGTGCACCACTGTCCCGTGCTCGAGCCCTATATGGCCAACACGCGCTTTTCTTTAC
>CAZAYE010000284.1:2190-5528 GCA_964489255.1 uncultured Enterobacteriaceae bacterium | reverse complement strand
CCCGCCTCCGGATCATACAGCCCGGCCGGCAGGGGCCACTGCGCCGGCAGTTTCTCGGGCGTCACGTACCGTATGGGTTCAAAAAACGATGCCTTCATAGTGTTTCTCCCCGCTGCTCCGAGCCCTGCATGGTGCATAAGGGCATCGCTGGCCTTACCTCAGGTGTTAGAGAGGACTCCAGCCCTTTGCCTGCGGGCCGCCTAGCTCATCAGACGTTGCACCCTGTACCCAAGCACGTGCATCGGTGCTGGCCGATAAACTCTCAGCCCTATACCCCCGGGCGGACCCTCGTAAGAGTATGCGCTGGCTGAGGAATAGTCAATGTCAGACCAGTGCCACGCCTGGCTACCCCGTGGTGGAGTGAGTATAATCCTGAGATGTACAAGGCAGAGATGCACCGGGCCCAGTGTGTCAAACAGTGACAGACGGCGTGAAGTAAGAGACACCGATACGGACATGCTCAAAGCAACTGAGAATTGGTTAGCACAGGTTGACTATGACCTCGCAACAGCAGAGCATATGCTACATGCCGGACGGTATATCTATGTAATATCCATGAGTCATATGGCATTAGAGAAGACGCTGAAAGCATTAGTCACAGAAGAGACGCAGAGGCTGCCACCACGAACGCACAATCTTATTGACCTGGCACAGCGTGGGAGACCAAACCTCTCACAGGCACAGCGAGACTTCATTGGGCAATTAAACAACGCAAGTATAGGCGTTCGTTATCCAGATGATCTCGCGCAGATGGTGACCCAGTATCCTGCAACTGTCGCACGAGCATATGTAGAGCAAACCAGGGAGATCATCGCATGGCTGCGCCCGGACCCGAGGTTACAGACATCATAGCGCGCTACTGCGCACAATTGGGAGCACTGGGTATCCGCGTGGAACGGGCCATTCTCTTTGGTTCGCACGCCCGTGGCAAGCCGAAAGATGGGAGTGATATCGACGTGCTCATTGTGTCAGCCGATTTTGAGGCATTGAACGCACGCGAGCGCCTCGAACGACTCGGCACGGCGGCGGCACGGCTCTGGCAACCCATAGAAGCGATTGCGTGTACACCAGGTGAGCTGGCTCACGTCGAACCTGCGACGCTTTTGGACGAAATCTTACAGACGGGAGTGAGCGTCGCTTAGGGCGCCTCACCGTCCGTAACCGGCTGCACGTCGGCAGGGCATAGAAACCGAGCAGCATGTGTGTTCAGCACCTGGCGAGCGATGGCCGATGGATGTCGCGGAGGTAGGCTTGAGGGGCTAGTGTCGACGGGCTCCGAGCTTCTTTTGTCTTGCGCTTGCGTCGTCAACTATGGCCTGTCTCACACGAGTCTGCACGCCGATTATGACATTGCAGCTCGTCATCCTTGAGCACGGTAGGCATGGCTGAGGGCAAAGTCATATGAGACAGCCTATAAGGGACAGAACCAACGACATTGGACGCAACATGGTACAGGCCGACTATCGCGGTGCTCGTGGCGCAAATGTGGGAGCTAACTTCCATGAGCTCTGGGCATTGCGTCAAGCGCTGGCGCTTCTTGACCGGGACACAGGGCTAATCGCGGTCGCGGTCGAAGGTCTGAGGGCAGAAGACGAGCGTGGTACGCTGCCGGATACATGGGATGGTGTGGACTGCGCTTTGTACTATGGAGGCGATGACATCGCCTCCGCTGAACGCATTGTAATCGCCCAGCTCAAGTACTCTGCAGCACATGCTGAGCAGGCGTGGACCGTCGCTCGTTTAACCCAGAGCAGCAATCAGAGGCAAGACAACTCCGTCATCGGCCGACTGGCAAAAGCTTTTACTGGTCTCAAGGACAAACGGCCCGACCTCGTCGCAAGCGGTAATGTGGTGGTACGGCTCGTCAGTAATCAACGCATTGCCCCGGCTGCCGTCAACGTGCTGTCGGGCCATAGCTCATCTGCCCAACGCTCGCACAGACGGTCAGGGCACCTGTCAGATCGTGACGCCCTCCGCACCGCGAGCGGTTTACAGGAGGAGGACTTCGAAGCGTTCGTGAGCGCCCTCGATCTCTCTGATTGTGGACACGGATCGCGCTTTGCGCTTGAGGAGCGTGTGCTCACTACCATCGCCGCATGGACCGATGACGACGCGCGTACAGCTGTCAATGACCTCATGCGGTTCGTGCGACGCGCAATGATGCCGGAAGCGAAGGGCGAGTTCATCACTCGCGCGTCAATTCTGGCGCAATTGGGCTTCTCAGACCCTCGGGCGCTGTTTCCATGCCCTCCTAGTCTTCAGAGTGTCGAGCGGTGGATCCCGCGTGCAGTATCCCGAGTTGTGGTCGACCGAATGCTAAGTGGAGTGCAGCGCATCTGCCTGCACGGTGAAGGCGGCTGCGGGAAGACTACGGCTCTCCAGGAGATAGAGGCGCTGTTGCCGAGTGACTCCGTGGTGATCATCTTCGATTGCTACGGAAATGGCAGATACCTGGATGCCGATGCCTATCGGCACCGACCACGGGATGCCTTCCTTCAGCTCGCAAATGACCTTGCGCGTCGGCTCCGTATCCCGCTACTCGTGAACCGATCAGCAGATCTCGACTACCCACGGGTGTTTAAGCGGCGGTTGGAGAAAGCCGCTGAGGTGGTCGCCTCTCGGGCTGGAGACGCCCTCCTCGTGATCGTCGTCGATGCGGCGGATAATTCTGTCACAGCCGCGCGTACCCTGTCCCCCGCAGAACGGAGCTTCGTCCACGACTTCATGGCGTTGGGCGACTTGCCCAGGAATGTCCGATGCGTTGTGACAGGGCGGACCGGACGCTTGTCCATGCTCGCTCTGCCGCACGATTACACGCAGTGCGAGATCACCGGGTTTGTCCTGGATGAGACCGCTGCGCATGTGCGAGGGATTTGGCACGACGCGCCAGATGCCTGGATTGAGGATTTTTACCATCTGTCGTGCGGTAATCCGCGGGTGCAGCGGTACGCACTGGACTACGCTGGAGCCGAGCCGGCACGGGCGCTTGACTACCTTCGCCCGCACGGTAAGGGGCTCGAGCAGATCTTTCGAGAGCAGCTCGCACATGCCCGGCGCAAGACGGGGCATGATCAAGACATTGCAGTCTTCTGCGCCGGCCTCATGGCGCTGCCGCGGCCCATACCCATCGCCGATCTCTCAGCCGTGACCGGTCTAAGCGAGGCCCACATACGTGATCTCTGCGTTGATCTCGCTCCCGGTGTGCGGCTCACGAACGGGTTCATCGGTTTCGCCGACGAAGACTTCGAGCACTTCATCCGCACCGAGGCCGAGGCACAACTCGACCCGATCCAGGCACGGATCGCCGATCACTTCATCAGGCAGCACACATTCGATGC
>CAZAYE010000284.1:0-2180 GCA_964489255.1 uncultured Enterobacteriaceae bacterium | reverse complement strand
TCCGATGCCTATGCCGCAGCCCATGTTGCAACGGCGCTGCTGGTCGCTGGTCGTGGACAGGAGATCATCGGTCTCATTAACGCGGAGCGCGAGCCCATGGCCATCGGCGACCCGGTCCTGCGGCGTGAGGCCCAATTACAGCGGCTTCGTATCGCCATGAAGGTCTGCAGGGAGGCTGGCGATAACGTTGACGCGATGCTGACACTCCTTATCGGTGCTGAGGCGCTCAAGACCGATGTGGCCATCCGGCGCATGCTCGTTGAGAACCCAGATCTCGCAGCCTACTTTGCGCGTGATACCTCCAGTAGAGTCGTCTTACGCGACCCGGATGAAATTGAGCACCACGGTCCTCTGCTCTTTCACCTCATGGCAGCCGACGCTCGCGCTGGAGACGGCATCTCGGTGCGCGAAGGGGACAGACAAATCCATGCCTGGATGCAACGACGCGCCGAGCATTTTGCAGCGCAGAGAAGAAAGTCCCCTCACTTCAGACCGCAAGACTGGTCTGTCAACGATCGCGACATCGCTGCGGAAACCGAGGCCGTACTGCGCATTGCAGGTCCAGGAGCTGCGGTAGAGAGCGTCTTGCGATGGCGCCCGAGATCCATCGCACTGCGGGTGGCTTCGATCCTCTCTTGCAGGTTGATTATTGCTGGAGAGGCCGGTCTCGTCGAGCGTTGCCTAACCGAGGCTGGAATCTCGACACCGTGGGATCTGTTCCTACTTACCCCGCTCGCACTTGCTGGTAGAGAGGTGGACGTAGCACGCCTTGAATCCAGTGTGGCACGTCTTCTGCGCCACCGTCTGATCCGCCTTGACAAGCTGCAAGACACGTGGAGCGACGACAACGCTACTGCCGAGTATCTTGACATGATCCTCACAGCGTGCGAGGTGATCGTCGCTCGTGGCGGCAACCGTGCCGGCATTATTCCCCTACTCGAATGCTTCGCGGACCGGGAGTTACGCCGGCGCGACCGGCTCTTCACCTCACAAGTTACACGCATCGACTTCAGCCTGCGTGCGCACGCGCTCCTCGAGCGTCTGGCCGGACGCAACATGGCCATAGAAACGTATTGGGTCGAGCCTCCAGAGCCGGATGGAGATCTACCACCCCAACAGGTCGAGCAACTCAAGAGATCTGATGACCAGAAGAAAAGAGAGTTACAGGATTTCATCGGGCCGCTCGTAGATTTCTATGACATTCGTGCGCAAGCCCTGATCGGATCAATGCCGCCTGAGGATGTCGATATGCAGCTGCAAAGCGCTATCGCTTCCTATTACAATGAGGACTATAGACTTGCGAGGAATTTTAGCGCCCAAGAAATGCGAACCCGTGTCGCACTGTCGATCACGCGGCTGATGGCTCTGCCGGATCTCAACTGTGCTGCGCTCTTCGAGCGTGTCCGTTCGCTCCTGAGCATACGCTCGGATCCCTTCGGCTCGGTAGAGACACAGATCTTCGCGAGCTTTGCCCTGGACCACTCACTGCACCAACAGATCCTGAGTCTGGTTACAGATCGAACGAGGGCTGTGAGGAGCATGAAAGCCTCGGCAGAGGACAAGCTCAGCGCGCTCATTCGCCTGGCACGTCTCCTGGTCCCTATGAGCTACAAAGATGCAGAAAGCCTATTCAATGAGGCCATTGAGGTAGCAGGCGAAGTCAACGCTGAAGCTGTCCACGAGATCGCACTTTTTGCGCCATTCGTAGAGCGTGCCGTCGGCTGTATGAGTGTCGATCAACGGCGAGCTGTGGCCTGTAATCTCGCCATGGTTGTTGGTGACGCTGGCGTTCGTCTCGCGGGACATGACCATTTTCCTTGGTCAGAGGCGGCGCGGGCGCTCACGGCCCTCGACGTGTGCCTTGCGCTTGCCGCCGCAGCCCGTTGGGAGGATGCGAGCCTCGTTGACTGTGCGACTTTCCTGCCACCCATATTAGAAACATCCCTGTGTCGTCAGGAGTTATCACCGACACAGGTAACCGCGCTCGCATCGCTTCTCGATCATCTCAGCGTGGAGCTGATGGTGCACATCGTAGAGGCAGCGAGCGAGCAGAGCAGCAGTCTTGACCCGCAGGCGTTGACCGAGGAACTCGCCCAAGAAGAGCTGTTGCGGTTCGGCCGGGGCACACGACCGCAGGTCAGTGAGAAGCTGAGCACACTTGTAAGGCAAAGCAGCTCCGG
>CAZAYE010000283.1:0-5535 GCA_964489255.1 uncultured Enterobacteriaceae bacterium | reverse complement strand
ATGTGTATAAGAGACAGCCTGTGCAGCCACTCCCGTAACGTTTCAACGCTCCTTCCGCCGCGGCCAGCACCTTTGGGTGATGGGTGAGTCCCAAGTAATTGTTCGAGCCCATCATGATCTTCGGCTCACCTCGTATTATAACTTCTGAGCCAGAGGACGCTTCGATGGGTAGAAAAAACGGGTAGTACCCCGCAGCTTGCGCCTCCCGAGCGCGCGTGAAGCGCACGCTCTTTTCAAGAAGATTCATCCCTTGCCCCCCTCTGCTTGTACGGCCTCAGTACTCCCTCCAGGAGTACACCATCCAGAGTACACTAGCCAAGTGATTTCCCTGTGGGTTACCGCAGTGCTACTTGCAGCTAGCGATTGTCGGCGCCCACTTCCTACAGCCACCCTTGTGCGCGATACCAGGCCGCCGTTCCAATCAACCCTGCAGGCAGCGGGATACGCCCCTCGAACCCAAGATCCCGCTTTGCCGCTTCAGTCTCGCACAGCCACCCAGGCGCGAGCAGTTCTCGCGCCTTCTCCCGGTTAAAAATCGTCGTCCGGCCAACAGTGGTCGCAGCCAGCTCGCTGAGCGTCGCAGCCGTGCGCACGGCCCACTGGGGAATGTACACAGCTCGGACCCGCTGCCCCAACGCCTGGGCAATCCACCTGGCAATTTCACTCCAGGCATACGGCTGCGGCTCCGCCACATGGTAGATCCCAGCCGCCTGGGGAGCTGCCGCCGCGCAGATCAAAGCCTCAACGAGATCGTTGACATGGATGAACTGAAGCATCCGCTCCGGTCCGCGAGGGACGGGCAGAATGCCACGGGCCGCCAGTAGGAAACAGAGGAACAGGTCGCGATCCCGTGGGCCATAGACGGCTGGCGCCCGCAGAATCACAACTTCCAGTTCTCCTGTGGCAGCGAGACAAAACTGCTCTCCGACCAGCTTGCTCCGTCCGTAGGCGGTGATCGGCCGCGGCACGTCGTCTTGACGAATCGGCTGCCCATTGCTGGCAGGACCAGCCGCGGCGAGCGAGCTGAGGTAGATCAGCCGGCGAGGTCGTGGATGCGCAGCACGGATCGCCTCGATAAGAGCGCGTGTTCCTTCAGCGTTGGCCTGGTGATATTCCCGCTCTGACCGTGCTCGCGTTACCGCCGCCAGATGAAAAACCGTATCGATGTTCTGCATTGCAGAGGTGAGTGCAGCCTGGGTGCCCAAGTCTCCCTCGATGAGCTCCGCATTGAGTTTGGCCAGGTAGGCCCTACTGCTCGTGCGCCGCACCAAGACGCGGAGCTGCACCCCTTGGGAAGAAAGCGCCTCGAGCAAATGCGAACCAACGAAGCCAGTTCCTCCCGTCACTAGGACACGGCTGCCTGCCTGCAACAAAGCACTAAATGCGATTTGCGTTGCGTTCACAGAATCAGTCAAATTCACAAGGAAATCGCTAGGCTAGATAACAGACTTCCCGGCTTTTACAAGGGGCATCGGCTGTTTCGGTCACGAGAAGCTTTCTTTAGGTGCCTTCCTTGACACGGGTGGTTACGCAGTCTAGCGTCTTTTTTCCCTCTCCTTGCGAGGGAGGAGGCGTATGCAGAATCAACTCATCGCTGCCGAACTCCGCCAACAGTTCGTGAACGCTTTTCAGCCACGTCCCTGGATTTACTGGAGCGACCTCTTGGCATCAGCAGGGATAGGCTGGTCAGCGTTCGTCGCAGGAGTGGGGCTTCCATTTGGCTCGCTTCCGTACCTTGCAGCGCTGATTGTGGCAGTAGCAGCGCTGCTGCGAGCTGCGGTTTTCATCCACGAACTCGCTCACCTTAAGCGTGGGACCCTCCCGGGGTTTGAAGTTGTGTGGCATCTGCTCGTCGGTCTTCCCTTTCTGCTGCCAAGCCTGATGTACGTAGGGTCGCACAGTGACCACCATCGACAGACTACCTTTGGCACGGTCAATGACCCGGAGTACGCTTCTATCGCGCATTGGGGGAGAATACGGATTGCCTGGTTCATTATTGCTGCCATCGCCGTCCCTCCGTTACTTGCCCTGCGTTGGGGGCTTCTAGGCCCCCTCTCCTTCCTCACTCCGCTATCGCGACGGTTCGTTATCGAGCGTACCTCAACGCTGGTGATCAACCCCGACTATCGCCGTCCTCCACCCCAAGGACGGCAGGCAGTTCACTGGGTGCTGCAGGAAGCTGTGACAGCCCTGGTTTTCTGGCTCGCAATAGTCGGTGGGATAACAGGGTGGCTCTCTCCCCGCTGGTTCCTTCAATGGTACAGTGTTACAGCTGGGATTTTAGTGGTGAACCAGATCCGTACCCTCGCGGCGCATCGTTATGACAACGACGGCACTCCGCTGGACTCTATAGGACAACTCCTCGACTCAGTCACTTTAAGTGGCTGGCCATTCCCTACGGTCCTCGCTGCACCGGTTGGGCTGCGTTATCACGCCCTGCACCATTTCCTTCCCACCGTGCCCTATCACAGTCTTGGGACTCTTCACCGTCACCTGATCGCCAAGCTGCCACCGGACTCTCCCTACCGACAAACGCAACACCGCGGCATTCTCGCCACAGTCCGTAGCCCTTTACGACCAGCCGCCGGTAAATACCCCTGCCTCAAGCAGCCCCTGGAAGGGCCTTACGAGAAGCCGGGAATGGTATAGGCTTATCTAACGTAGGCTCAAGTCGCAGGGTGCGCTGTGCGTACTGCCTGAATGGTGCATGAAATGCACCCTACAGCGAGCCAGAGGATTCTCCTAGTGTTCACTCTCGCTCATCTCTCTGATTTGCACGCGACGCCAGTCCGTATTCGACAGATTCCCTCGTTGTCTATGAAGCAAGCCCTGGGCTGGCTCGAATGGTCATTGCAGCGGAGTAAGCAACATCGACCGGAAGTACTCGCTGCGCTTGTCGCTGATCTGCGAACGACGCAGCCAGACCACGTGGTGGTGACCGGAGATCTGACGAATTTAGGGCTGGAAGAGGAGTTTCGCGCTGCAACCGTGTGGTTACGACGCCTCGGGGACGGACAACAAGTCTCCATCGTGCCAGGAAATCATGATGCCTATGTTGCTCTGCCGCGAGCTCCTTCCTGGAATTACTGGGCGGAATACCTGGAGTCTGACCTGCCCGAGCGTACAATGTCTACACCGTCTCAGAATGGACGCGAGCCAGTGTTCCATTTCCCTAGCTTCCGGATCCGTGGCCCGCTTGCACTGATTGGCGTGAGTTCAGCCCAACCGGTTGGCTTGCTCCGCGCGAACGGGCAAATTGGCACGCGGCAGTTACAAGAACTTGAGCGCCTCCTAGGTACGCTGGCTGGCTCAGGCCTCTGTCGCGTGGTTTTCATCCACCACCCGCCGATAGAAGAAGGTCTGGCAACCCGTCGGCGCCTGACTGACGCTGCAGCCTTACGTGAGGTGCTCAAGAGAGTCGGCACAGAGCTCGTGCTCCACGGTCACATGCACAAGGCAGCCTTCAGTACTGTTCCGGGTCCGGAGGGTCTGATTCCAGTAGTTGGGGTACGGTCCGCCTCAGATATCGGCCACCGGCCGGGCCGAGGTGCGCAGTATCACTTGTATCGCATTGAGCACCGAGCAGGCCAGCCAGACAGACGTGAGTTCCGCATCGCCATGACCACCCGCAGTTATAACGAGAAGTGTGGACTGTTTCTCCACGACGGAGAACAAGAGCTCTCGTCCTGGTAAAAGCGGCAGCAGAGGCCGTGCGCACGGAAAAGGGGCACCACCTGGCAAGAGAAGGTATTTCTCTTGACTGCGATAGGACTAAAGGGGTAGAGAGGTCGTAGGAGGTCATTCGCTACATGAAGAGCGCGGTCTCCCTATACCAGTTCGGGATTGCCCTGATCTTTGGAAGGTGGGTTTCTCGTCTCTCTGCGGGAGCCCTTCCTGAAGCACCCCCGCTTTCTCCTGGCTACAACCGATGCTGGCAAATCCTTGCTGTTCGCCTCCTCGCTTTGCTTGCCGGGCTTCATGCGTTCTGCGGAGTCGTGCACGCTGAGTCGGTTGCGAAAGAGGTATTGGCGGCAGTAGTGAAGGTACGAGCCGAGGTTCCTGCTACAGCGCGGACTGCGGAGTTTCTGGGCGCCAATCGGGAAGGGAGCGGGGTTGTCATTGACGCTGATGGCTTGATCCTCACCATAGGATATCTGGTTCTCGAAGCATCGCAAATCGAAGTCAGCACGGCTGACGGCAAGGTCGTCAAAGCGACCATTGTCGGAAATGATTCCGACACAGGGTTCGGCCTCTTGCGAGCAACCGAGCCTCTCGGGATCACGCCTCTCCAGCTGGGGCAATCATCTGCGGTGAGCGAACGCCAGCAGGTGCTGGTCGTGACTGAGGGTCGGCCTGAATCCGTGCAGGCCGCTTTTGTCACTTCGCGGCGCGAGTTCGTAGGATACTGGGAGTATCTGCTCGAGGATGCCATTTTCACTGCTCCACCGTCTCGGCGTTTCGCTGGCGCGGCACTGATCGGCTCCCAAGGGCAGCTCCTCGGTATCGGCTCGCTATTCGTGAACGACGCACTCCCTGACGAGCGAGTGTTTCCGGGCAACATGTTTGTGCCAATTGACCGACTGAAACCGGTTCTTGCCGATCTGATCGCCAAAGGGCGTCCGGCTACCCCACCTCGCCCGTGGCTTGGAGTGTTTACCGAGGAATACCAGGGACACCTCTTTATCTCTGCGGTCGTCCCTGATGGACCGGCGGCGAAAGCTGGTCTCAAACCTGGTGATCTGATCGCGGGCATTGCCGGGAAGGCAGTGAGCGACCGCGGCAGTTTTTATCGGGCTGTCTGGGCACAAGGGAACGCGGGGGTCGAGGTCACCCTCAACCTCCTGCAGGGACTCGAGATCCGCAAAATAGCCATCCGCTCAGCGGATCGTGACCAGTATTTCCAGACCCAGCCTACGCCGTCAGCGCCAGGCGACAAGCGTCAGGCTAAACAAATGGCACCTGCATTTGCCAAAAAATCTCCGCTGTAGAGGCCTCATACGGCAGCGGCTGTCCTCTGCAGCCGCGGATTATCGCGCAGGGGAACAGCCCTGACCAGTTTTGACGAGGGTAGGTTGACGCCGGACCGGAGGGCGCATAGTTTTGCCTTCACGGTTGTTGACCTCAGGCACGAATAGACACCGTAATGATCAGGAGTGTCATTCTGAGCCGACGGCGAAGAATCTCAAACAAAGACGAGGCCTCTTACTGCGTTCAGGGTAACCAGGACTCAAGGGTGTAACGTTCGGATAGCTAACCTCATGCGCCTTCTGCTTGTCTTTGCGCGTGCCTATCCCCGGCGGACTCTCATTCTGTTCCTCTGCTTGCTCCTTGGGGCAGTAGCAGAAGGGATCGGTTTGTCGAGCTTACTGCCGCTTATCGGCCTCGCTACCAAGGTTGGCACCGCCCCGCAGGGCGCTGCCACGCAGGAGTATGCACGACTTGAGCAAATGGTCAGAGGTACTCTGGCCGCGTTTAATCTTCAACCGACCATTGGGCTGCTCCTCCTGATCATCGTTGGCGGGATGGTACTCAAAG
>CAZAYE010000282.1:0-5536 GCA_964489255.1 uncultured Enterobacteriaceae bacterium | reverse complement strand
CCAGAGCACTATGGTCGTGCTAACGCCCACATAGAGAAAGTCCGATGAAATCCATACCCGCCTCTGAGTTCAAAGCGAAATGCCTCCAGGTGATCAATGAAGTCGCCGAGACTGGTATGTCTGTGGTCATTACAAAAAACGGGCGACCAGTCGCCCAGCTTGGGCCGGTCGTATCCCAGCCCATGACCCTCGTCGGAGCCCACAAAGGGCGGATCTCGATTGTGGGGGATATCCTGGCACCGATTGACGAAGAATGGGAGGCTGGGCGCTGATCCTTCTCGATACTCACGCGCTGATCTGGCTCGATCAAGATGATCCCATGCTCGGCCTGGTGGCGCGCCAGCGTGCGGATGCAGCCCTGAAAGCCCATTGCTTAGCCGTCTCGGCGATTTGCTTCTGGGAAATCGCCATGCTTGTGGCAAAAGGCCGTATTGTCATGGATCTACCGCCCTTGGTATGGCGACAGGATCTTTTGCGTTCAGACCTCATCGAGATCCCTGTGGATGGAGAGATCGGTATCATGGCCGTTCATCTTGAACACTTGCATAGTGATCCTGCCGACCGGATCATCATGGCGACGGCGCTTCTGCAAAGAGCGATTCTTGTAACGGCAGACCAGAGAATTCTAGAATGGCCGGGTAAACTTGATCGCCTGGACGCGCGGCTCTAGTTTCTCAGCCCGTGTAGCACCCGCACTCAGTGCAGGGGGCCATGCCTAAGTGGTCCAGATGATCTACGAAGCCCGGATGAAAACGGGACCCACCCAAGTCGGAGCTTGGGGGCCGGTCGTACGTTCAACCGGGAAGAAATGAATGAACGTCACTGACCTCCCTGGCTTATTCTTTCGGCTCTCGCCTCTTCAATAGTCAAGAGGAATCTGCTCAGCAACCCTCGGATACTCCCGCACGTAGGGGCCGTAGGCTGGGGTAAGCAACGCGAACCCCAGCAAGTGCCTGGCCGGGCCATTTGCTCCAGCTCAAGTTGCTCAATCCGAGGGCGTAGGGGCTTCAGCTTCTTAATCGTGACCATGATTAGAGGAGTGTCTTCCATTGTTACCCCTCCGATCTCGTGAGTGCCGTTAACGCAAAAGGCTTGTAGCGGCGGATGAGCGCAAAATCCTCGCGATTGAAGGTAAAGACTGTCGCCCCGATTTGGCGAGCGCAAAGAGCGATGAGAATGTCGTTGAGCATCTGCTGGACTTTGGGCTTCCTTCCCGGCTCTTTCCTCGTCAAGCGCGCAACGAGCTTCCCGGCTTCTTTCCAGTCCTGAAACGTGGGAGCGACGACTCGCCCGGTTCGTTCTAGCGCTCTGACGTAGCGCTCAACGAGTCGCTCTGCCTGCACATCCAAGGCACCGGCGTACAGCTCTTCGACCACGATACTCGCAAGATAGGTGCGGAACACCAGGGGAAGAAAACGGCGAGCAAAAAATTCCTCTCCTGCCTCCGAGTTGATAGCAAACAGATAGATGTCGGTGTCAAGGATGTATTTCACCAGGACTCTTGATAGACATCGATAAACCGTCCCCGACCCTTGCGGATTAACTCCCTCAAAGCGATTTCCACTTCTTTGTTGGCCACTACTTCTTCCAGAGCGCGGGTAATGGCCGCACTGTTGGTGGGCGCTTTCAATGCCTTTCGTGCTTTTTGCAGCAAGCTCTCGTCTACTAGAAGGCTGGTTCGTCGTCTCGTGGCCATAACTCTGGCTCCATAGGAGGATATTAGAATTCTATCACCATAGTAATATCTCTTTGCCTGTCAATCTGAGGGTATGAGCTTGAGCCGTACCAAGGGTACATAACAAAATTCTGGTATGTCCGTATATGGACCTGCCTCCTCCCGTGTTGCTACCGTGAAAGGTTCTCCCGACCACGACGACAAAGACAAAGCCCTGGTGTCAGACTTGCCCAAGTTGTTTAACTTCCTGTACGAGTCGAACTCCTGCCCAAACGTGCTGTAATGTGTGTTGCGGAAGGGTCTCAATCTTCTTCCGTAAGAATTGTCTGAGGGGGTGTCTAGGGTCAGGTCTTTCCTTTTGTATCAAGAGCTATTCTTCAGTCAAGCAGAAACGGAAGTGGAATCCACGCTCCCTCAGCAGAGCGTACGCGAAGCGTGATGCATGGACAACGAATCCCGTCGATATCGTCATAGGCTCCGCGGAAGATCATAGATGCTCAATTTTCGTTCCTTTGGAAGAAAGACCACAATGGGCTCGCGGTCCGGTTTGCGTTGCTTCGCCAGTGCGTATGCCTCCTCCCGCGTCGCTGCCGCGAAAGGTTCTTCACCGGCCACGGCGACAAAGAATCCCGCGAAGCGATCGTGCAACTCCTGAGAGTGATCAGCATACCACTGTTGATCCTCTAAAAGGTGACGGGCTCGCTGAATAGATTCTGGAGTGGCAGGCTCGTCGCGAGAGAATTCGAGAGGCATAGAAGACTCCGTTGAGCAGAGAAAAGCTGGGCGGTGCTCGCCGAATATACTGTTTGTGCTAGAGCACTCTACCAAGAATCAGTTTTTGAGGGTAGAGGCGGCCAGGATGCTCTCAATACGGCTTTCCAAGTCCGGGATGTAGTCTTCCGGCAACACGCCTTTAATGCGCTCGTTCATCGCACGAGCTTCGCCGAACAAGACCTCATAGCTCAGTGTCAACGATCGCAGTACGTCCGTCCAAAACTTCTTCCGTTGTTCCGAACTATGACACGGCCCATCGCGCCCATCCTGAAAACGCTGGGGGTCGATGATCAGAAGGTCCTGTTCCTCTAGCCCGAGTTCCTGCGCTTTCTGCCCTCTCTCTTCCCGCAGGTCCCAATTATCGAACCAATGTTCCCCATAATCATTGTCGAGGATGAACAGGCGGCCGATCCATACGGCGGGATGCCATTCGGCAAGACCTAATATCGTCGCAAGCCGGTTGTATTCATCAGTGACGACAAAGGCATCAAGCTCTTCAAGGTAGCGAAATATTTTTACTGTCTGCTCTGTATGCTTCATGCGCGTTTGCCTGTGAACGTGAACTCAGGCCTCTGACTAACTCCGTCCAGGTTGCAGCGGTTAGCCCCTCAAAGGTACAGCCGAATGGCGACCACGTTTCACCTTGAGAGTAGAAGGGTATTTTTTCATCCACTTATCAAGGTCATGCGCTTGGCGAATCTCCTCTTCAATTTAGTGACAGTATGGAGAACCCTTGTTATTTCCTGGCGAGTAAGGATCAATACCGGTCGTTGTTTGTCTGATCGGTCAAAGCGGAAGTTCCAGATCTCACCACGGTTCACCGCTGCCCCCATCGCTGCGCTCGGATAAGCGGACCAAATTCCTCTGGCTCGACTAGGTGCTGACGGTATCCTTTGCGATCCTGCTTCACTAACGCTTTGATTCGCTGTTGCTTGAGCCAGTGATCCACCGCTTCACAAAATACTTCTGAACGCTTTTGGTGTCGAGCATGCGCGACAGCGTCAATCTGTTCAAGCAAGTGGTTGTCCATAGCGATGGAGACTGTTTTCATGGTCAGGGGAGTAAGCTGTTCCACAGAGGATGTCAATAGAAGCTGAGTATTGGCACGAGGGCGGGTAGAGTAAGGAGAGCAGCGAGGAGCAACTCGTCTATACAGCGTATTTTTGTCTCTCACAATATCAAGCATTCGAGAAGAAATGAATGAGTGTCGTTGATCTCCCTGGCCTACTCTTTCGGCTCTTGCCTCTTTAATGGTTAATGAAGAGAATAGAGTAAAATCTACGCAAAGGGTTAGATGATGAGAGGATGCGGAGTCATCCGAGGAAAATTTGTGGAGTTGGAGGAACCTCCTGGCTTGCCGGATGGACAACGAGTCGAAATTGAGCTCACCCCTGTGACAGAAGATCCGATACTGGCTGCTGCAGACCGGGTTCGGGAACGGTTCTTACGCCGTTGGGGAAAACCTCTGAATTTATCCCTGGAATTTCTGCAAGAGGATCGGGCGCGGTGACTCACTATGTCATTGCGGCAATCACTAATTTTGCCCTGATTCACGAAGGTCAGCGTCTCTTTGGTCGCGATGAATCCCGTGGCCAGGGCACTATCATCCTGCCAAGAATCCTGTTCGGCACGACCGATCGGTTGTAGGGCAGAAAGCGATGACACTCGCTGAGTTTCTCATCGAGGTTGATGTCATTTGCCGACGTACAAACTTACAGGGTAGTGTCGTGTCTACGTTGAATTTGTGCATAACCCGAGCGGTTATCTCCCGTTCGTCCTGAGCGTAGCCGCGCCAGCGGCGAAGTCGAAGGATAACGCTCTTGTGCACAGTTTCGATGTAGACGCGCTAGTAGCGTGCGCCATGCGCACGATGCCCCGCCCACCACCGTTCGTGCGCATGGCGCACGCTACGAAGAAAAGGACGGTTGAGTACCTGTACGAATCTCATGTGGTCTGATTTAGGGTCAGGTCTTTCTTTTTGCCGCAAGAGCCGTTCTCATCTCACTCGTTCGCGCACCAATTTAACCGATGCAGCAGGGGAAGAATCTCTTCCCGATCCCTCATGCCCGAGCGTCCGATTCCCAGACCAATCTTCTGGAAGTGGGTGCAGGACGCGAGCAAGCCTGCTGCCTTTGGGGTGTTCAGGCGACGTTAGGCGGGCTATATTGAACACAACGCGGACGAGATTACACGATCAGCTTCTTTCTTAGGGACTCTGTGGCTTACATCAGTGAAGACTTAGCCGCTTCTCTTCAGCATCTCGAACCAGCAACGAGTGTGGAAGAAAGCTTGGCTCGCCTCCTCAAGGCGCACGCTGAAGAAAAACAGCGCACCTATCAGCGCTTGGCAGAAACGTGTCAGCAGCAGTACAGGATGGACGCCGAGACGTTTCACTCGACCTATATCGCCAACCGAGACCATTCTTGGGAGGAGGAGGAAACGTATTTCGATTGGGTGACTGCCATACAAATGGGTGCAGAGATGGAAGAGGAAGTTACCCGTCTCAAAGAGATCCTTTCTCGCGCAAGGTGTTGATGACATGCTGGCCGACGCGCATGCAGCTTTTGACCTCTATCCTTACTATGCTCACCTCGCCGTCCTCAGCCGCGGGAAGAATCATTGCAAAATCCGCAGCTGAGGCTGGTCAATTGAAGAGCGAGCACCTTGCACGACCGAAAGCAAAGCAGCTAAAAGAAACCTTATCGTGGGAAAGCACAAGAAACATAAGCAGGCTGGCCGACCGGTAAAAGATACAGCTAGCCTCGGGACCGGAGAATGGCAGGCACGGATTGAGGTGTTGCTCGCCAGCGGTCAGACCCGCGATGCCGTGGAAACGGCCAAGCAATTTCTCAAGCAAGTTCCTGGTCCTGAAGCCGAAGCGCTGGTGGTAAAAGCGTATCAGGCACGTATCCAGGCACTATTGGCGAACGGTATGCATAAAGAGGCGCAGGCGCTCGGTACCCTGGTCAGCGAACGGTTTCCTGCGCACCGCGCGCAGATCGCCCCGCTTCTGCGCCAGGTTGAAGTGTCGGGTGGAAACTTCCAGACATTGCTAACTGAACTGACCACTGCCGCCGTGTCCCGCCG
>CAZAYE010000281.1:0-5538 GCA_964489255.1 uncultured Enterobacteriaceae bacterium | reverse complement strand
GAGATCATGCCTAGTCTCGTGGGCTCGGAGATGTGTATAAGAGACAGCAACGGATTTGCGCAGACGTCATCAGCCGCTTTGAGGGGCATATCGCGCAATACCTCGGGGATGGACTGTTGGTGTATTTTGGCTATCCCGTCGCGCATGAAGATGATGCCGCGCGGGCCGTGCGGGCGGGATTGGACATCGTAGAAGTATTGCAGCGTCTTCCGCATGTTGGGTACGAGGTCCCCTCTCCCCTGGTGGGACGAGAGCATGAGGTCGGCTTGCTCGGTGAACGCTGGGAGCGGGCCAAACAGGCTGAAGGCCAGGTGGTACTGCTCGGGGGCGAGCCCGGCATCGGCAAGTCCCGCCTCGTCCAAGTCGTGAGAGAGCGCGTAGGAAAAGACGATGCACTTCAGTTGGAGTTTCGCTGCTCACCCTACCACCAGAATAGCGCCTTCTACCCGGTGATCGATTTTCTCCAGGGCAGGCTCCAATTTAGTCGCGAGGATGTACCTGAAGAAAAGCTGCGCAAGCTGGTAGCAGGGATACACGTGCCCTTCCAAGCTGACGCCATTCCACTGTTTGCCTCTCTGCTCTCTCTGCCACACCCTGAAGGGTATCCTCCCCTCAACCTTAGTCCCCAGCGGCAGAAACAAAAGACACAAGAAGCCTTAGTCGCCTGGTTGGTCGCCGAAGCCGAGCGCACTCCGGTGTACTGTCCTTGGGAAGATGTCCAGTGGGCAGATCCTTCCACGCTGGAGGTGCTCACGCTGCTGATCGACCAGGTACCGACGGCACGCCTCTATCTGTTGCTGACCTTTCGCTCCGAGTTCACCCCACCCTGGGGCACGCGCTCGCACGTTAGCCACCTCGTCCTCAACCGTTTAGGACGCACCCAGATCACGCAGATGATCGAGAAGGTCGCCGGCGGCACACTCCTGCCGCCTGAGGTCGCCCAGCAGATTGTCGCCAAGACGGATGGAGTTCCCCTCTTTGTGGAAGAGTTAACGAAGATGGTAGTCGAATCCGTAGGGGCGACCGACCGGTCGTCTTTCTCCTCGTTGGCGATTCCTACCACGTTGCATGATGCGTTAATGGCCCGGCTCGATCGGTTGAACACGGCCAAAGAGATTGCCCAGGTCGGGGCGACGCTTGGGCGAGAGTTTGGCTATGCCCTGCTTCACGCCGTCTCTCCGCTTGATGAAGCAACGTTACGGAAAGGGCTGACCCAGTTAGTCGAAGCCGAGCTGCTCTATCAGCGCGGTTTCCCGCCCCAGGCCCGCTACGTCTTCAAACATGCCCTGATTCAGGATGCCGCATACCAGTCGCCGCTCAGGGGCACACGACAGCACTATCACAGACAGATCGCCAAGGTATTAGAGGAACAGTTTGCTGAGACCAGAGAGACTCAGCCTGAACTGCTAGCCCATCACTACACCGAGGCGGGCCTTATCGCGCAGGCCATCCCTTACTGGCAGCGTGCGGGGCAGCGAGCCACTCAGCGCTCAGCCTATGCGGAGGCTATTACTCACCTCACCCAGGGGCTAGCATTGCTCAAGGTCCTGCCGGACACACCTGAGCGCGCTCAACAAGAACTCATGCTGCAAGGCGCTCTGGGTGTGCCGTTGCAAGCGACCAAGGGCTATGCGGCTCCGGCAGTGCAAAGAGCGTACGCCCGGGCACGTGAGCTGTGGCAGCAGCAAGGTAAGAAGGACGAAGCCCGGCAGCTACTAGCTGAGATCTACGGCTGGTTCACCGAGGGGTTTGATACCAAAGACTTGCAAGAGGCCAAAGCGCTGTTAGCGGAATTGAGCTAACCACAAGTAATTACTTCTGCTCTGGAGGAGAAGGCGCCTTGGGTTCGTTGCCTACCCCCGAAAGGAAAAAGAGGATTACGAGCCCAATGAAAAACAAGACGGCAAATGCGCCAGCCATAACAAGCTCCTCAAACTCTTAAGGTTCACGACCTAAGCGATGCGCGATCAACGTACACAGCAATCCGGCGAAACCCGCCAAGAGACCGAACACAAAGCTCGCTGCTCCCCCTTTTGCCAGGCCTGCGATAAAGCCACCGGGAAAGAGCAGCAGGGAAATTTTCCAGAAATAATCTCGCCACTCCTTGATCTGTGTCGGACTCATCTGAGCCATTTGTTTATCGACCTTCTTACTGAGCAGCGCTACCCACCGACGGGTCATAAAGGGAGAATAGCCGAGCCTTGGCGTAAAGGCCAGCCGCTTCCATATAAGGCGCCAATCAGGTGGCCGAGACTTCTCGTGCCGTCCTATCACTATAAGATAAGGATCGACGATGACATTTGACGAGATCTTGGTACAAGTCGTCGCTCTGCTCCAGCGCGAAGGCCGAGTGTCGTACCGGGCGCTGAAGATTCGCTTCAGCCTCGATGACGAATACCTCGAAGGGCTCAAGGATGAACTTATCGCCGCCAAGCGGCTGGCGGTGGATGAGGACGGCAAAGTCCTCGTCTGGCGGGCGGGAACACCAGTTGCCAGTTCTCAGTTCTCAGTTGTCAGTCCCCAGCCCCCTGTCAGCTACACCCCGCCCCACTTGGCCGAGCGTATCCGGGCTGAACAAGCTGCGATGGGAATGAGAGGCACGACTGACGGTGAGCGCAAAACCATTACCGCTCTCTTTGCCGACCTCAAAGGCTCCACCGCCCTGATCGAAGGCCTCGATCCGGAAGAAGCTCGCGCGATCATCGACCCAGCCCTTCAACTCATGATGGATGCTGTCCATCGCTATGATGGGTATGTAGCCCAGGTCTTGGGGGACGGCATCTTCGCCTTGTTTGGGGCCCCGCTTGCCCATGAAGACCATCCCCAGCGGGCGCTCTATGCCGCCTTGCGCATGCAGGAGGAGATGCGCCGCTATAGCGACCAGTTACGTCGTGCTGGGCGCGCGCCGTTGCAGCTGCGAGTCGGCGTTAATACCGGGGAAGTAGTGGTCCGCTCCATTCGCAAGGAGGATTTATACACGGATTATGTGCCCGTCGGGCTCTCGACCAACTTAGCCGCTCGCATGGAACAGTTGGCCGATCCGGGCTCGATCCTCGTGACCGCCCACACGCAGAAACTCACGGAGGGCTACTTTGAATTCCAGCCCTTAGGCGCGACCACAGTCAAAGGGGTCGAAGAGCCTCTCAACGTCTACGAAGTGCTCGGTGCCGGCCCGCTGCGCACTCGCCTGCAAATTGCCGCCCGGCGCGGGCTCAGCCGCTTTGTCGGCCGCCAGCGCGAGATGGAGCAGCTGCGCCAGGCGTTAGAACAGGCCAAGTCAGGTCATGGGCAAATCGTGGGTGTGATGGGTGAACCAGGAGTGGGAAAATCGCGGTTGTTCTATGAATTCAAGCTCACCTCCCAGAGTGGCAGCTTGGTGCTCGAAGCCTACTCGGTCTCGCACGGCAAGGCCTCTCCCTATCTGCCGGTGATTGAGCTGCTGAAGAGTTATTTTCACCTGCAACCGCAGGATGATGAACGCCAACGCCAGGAGAAGGTCACGGGCAAAGTGCTAACGCTCGACCGCAGCCTGGAAGATACCCTGCCCTACCTCTTTGCGCTCTTGGGCATTGAGGAGCCGGGCTCGTCCCTCTCACAGATGGACCCGCAGATTCGCCGCCGCCGCACATTTGAGGCGCTCAAGCGGCTATTCCTGCGGGAGAGTCTCAATCAGCCACTCCTTCTCATCTTTGAAGACCTGCACTGGATCGATAACGAAACGCAAGGGTTGCTGGATGTGCTGGCTGAGAGCGTGGCCACGGCCAAGGTTCTGCTGTTGGTTAACTACCGGCCAGAGTACCGGCACGCGTGGGGGTCGAAGACGTATTACACCCAACTGCGGCTAGCGCCCCTAGGAAAAGAAGAAGCCGCAGAACTCCTGACCTTCTTGCTCGGCAGCGACCCAAGCCTCAAGACCTTGAAACACCTCATACTCGACAAGACCGAAGGCACCCCCTTCTTCATGGAAGAGGTGGTGCAGACGTTGGCGGAGGAAGGCGCACTCGTCGGAGAGCGAGGGCAGTATCGCGTAGAGAAAACCCCGACCGCACTCCACATCTCACCGACGGTGCAAGGAGTCTTAGCCGCACGGATCGACCGCTTAGACACTGCCACGAAGGAATTGCTGCAACAATTAGCCGTGGTCGGGCGAGAATTTTCGCTGAGTCTCGTCCGACACGTCGTCCCGCAGCCGGAAGAGGAACTGTATCAGTTGTTGTCGACGCTCCAGAGCAAAGAGTTTCTCTGCGAGCAGCCTGCCTTCCCAGATGTCGAATACATCTTCAAGCATGCACTGACTCAGGAAGTGGCTTACGGCTCGGTCCTTCAGGAGCGGCGTAAAGCCTTACATGAGCAAACGGCCAAAGCAATCGAAGAACTATACCGCGCCAACGTGGAAGATCACTATAGCGAACTGGCACATCACTACAACAGAAGTAGTAACACCCAAAAGGCGGTGGAGTACTTGCACAAAGCTGGACAACAGGCGGTGCAACGGTCGGCGAACGTGGAAGCGATCGGTCATTTCACGACTGCTTTAGAACTGCTCAAGACTCTACCTAATACTCCTAAGCGGACCCAACAGGAACTCTCGCTGCACATCGCTTTGGGCATACCACTGGTCGCTACCAAGGGCTTTGCCGCCTCCGAAGTAGAAAGAGTCTACGCCCGTGTGCTCGACCTTTGTCGACAAGTGGGGGACACTCCGCAGCTCTTCCCAGGGTTGTGGGGGTCGTGGGCATTTTATGCCGTAGGAGGCAAGTTACAGACAGCATGGGAGCTGGCGGCACGGCTCCTCCGTCTGGCTCAGAGTCTCCAAGACGCCGCACTCCTGCTAGAGGCCCACCACGCCCTGTGGGCTACCTCATTCTGGCGCGGAGAGTTGCCCTCTGTCCGAGTCCACGCGGAGCACGGGATTGCCTTATACGAACGCGCGCAGCACCACTCCCTAGCCTTCCTTTACGGCGGGCACGACCCCGGGGTGTGCTGCCGGGATTTTGGGGCCTTAGCCTTGTGGCTACTTGGCTATCCGGACCAGGCCTACAAGAGAAACCAGGAGGCGCTGGCTCTTGCCCGGCAGTTGTCTCATCCCTTCAGCTTGGCTGAGGCTGTAGGCTATGCCGCCTGGCTCTTTGAGTTCCGCCGGGAGAGGACAGTAGTCCAAGAGCAGGCAAAGGCGCTGCTCGGGCTCTCGGAGGAACAAGGGAGTACGTACTGGTCTGCACAGGGAACGATCCTGCAGGGGTGGACCTTGGCAGAGCAGGGACAAGGGGAGGAAGGGATTGCCCAGATACGCCAGGGTCTGACTGCCCTTCGGGCCACAGGGACAGAGGCTGCGCGGCCGTATTATCTTGCCCTGTTGGCTAAGGCGTATGGGAAAGTGGGCCGAACAGAGGAAGGGCTTAGCGTGTTGGCTGAGGCGCTAGAGGCAATGCAGAACACTGGGGCGCGTCTCTACGAGGCGGAGCTGTATCGGCTGAAAGGCGAGCTGACGCTGCAAAAGTTGTCAGTTGCCAGTAGTCAGTTGTCAGTTACCAACCC
>CAZAYE010000280.1:0-5541 GCA_964489255.1 uncultured Enterobacteriaceae bacterium | reverse complement strand
ATCCTGAACAATTCAAGAAACAATTGACACTGCGCCAACAGTTTCTCTTTCCCAAGCGAACCGTCTATATCAATGGCTTCAAGCTCCACGAAACTCCCCAAATCCTTAACCGTGTCGAGGTGAAACTTGACATTGTCAATGAAATAGATTTCTCGCTGTTTCTCGACGACGACCAAGACACCCAAGGCTCTGCTCAAGATTGCCTTCAGCGGAGAATTCGGAGCTAAGGGAAAGAGCGTCACCTCAGACTGCTTTGGTCCAGGCTGGTCTTCACGCTCATAATACACCAGACAGTTTTCGAGCTGCCCTTCTCGCAGCTTTAAACGCCCCTGAGCGACCTTGAAGTACGTATCGATTTGCCGATCGACTCCACGAAAGTCCGCGTTCCGGGAATGGAGGATTTGTCGTATTGCTTGCGGGTCCGGGCAGCGGGCTTTGACTTCGATGATGGTGTGACTCATTGGACGCAGCTAGACAAGGGCACGGCATGCCGTGCCCCTACAAATTTATCGATTCTGGAACTTTCCGTCACGTTTCTCACGGAACGCTGTCACCGCCTCTCGCATATCTTCGCTCGCAAAGGTCGCGAGCCCAAGGTGCGCATCGGCATAAGTGATGTCACCGGCCTGGTTGGTGCTGAGCGCTTTGAAAAACTCTTTCGTGCGGCGCAGCGCCATTGGTGGCTTGCTGAGGATTTTTTGGGCAAAGGTCAGGGTTGCCTCCTGGAGCTTTTCGGGCGCAACGACGTGATTGACCAATCCCACTACCAGGGCTTCTTCCGCGGTCAGTTCGTCGCAGGTCATCACTAACTCTTTTGCCTTGGCCATCCCAACCAAATTAATCAGGCGCGTGATTGACCCCCACATGTAGGGCACGCCGAGCCGCACCTCAGGAATCCACATACGCGCGCCAGCCGCGGCAATGCGGAAGTCACACGCCATAGCAAGCGAGAGCCCGCCGCCCACGGCGAAGCCGTTCATCGCCGCAATAGTGATCTGATCCAGCCGCTCCCACTCTTCCATAATGCGCCAGCCTAGCTTCGCCGAGCGCAACCGGGCGGAATCGCTTTGCTGCCGCTGCCTTTCATGGTCGGTGTCGACAGAGAGCATGTTTAGGTCCGCGCCGACACTAAACGACCGTCCTTTGCCGGTAAGGATCACCACGCGTGATTCGTCATCCTCTTGCAACCCGTAGGTGACGGCGAGGAACTCGCGCATTACTTTTTCGTTGATCGGATTCAGTTTCTCCGGCCGATTGAAATACACGGTGGCAATCGGCCCAGATCGTTCGACGATAAATGTTTCATACGCCATACTTGCCTCCAGACTCTAGACTGATCTTTATTGCGCGGTAGAGCCCCATCAATGATCAACTCTGCGCCAGTCATCTATGAGGCTTCGTCTATGCAATTTCGAGCAACAAATTCGTCAACTCCCGTGGCATCGTCACCATCGCATCATGGCCGGTCGCGAGTTCACGATACCGCCAGCCCGGTGCCGCCTTCGTCCTTTCAGCAAATTGGTCGAAGGGCCCCATCGCCGGCTGGTGACAGTAAATGTAGGTGCGTGGCAGCTTCGTGGCGGCTCCGTGAGTGAGGCGCACGGGTTGGGCGAAGGTTTTAAATGGGTGTAATACCAGCTTCGGCCCAACCCAGCGCACATCAGTCTCTGTGGTTACACCGTAGGCTTCTACCGGGAAGGGTGGTACCAATCCGCCGGTAGCCTGAGCTTGCTCTTGGATGGTCGTGCGCAGAGGCTGGCTGGCGAATTCCAACAACGACTGACCATCGAGCGGCACAAAGGCATCAAGGTAAACAAGGTGTGTTAGTCTCCCCGCTGTCCGTTCAGCCACCCCGGTAATCACCATCCCCCCATAGCTATGTCCGACCAGAATGACGTGACGGAGATCTTCATACTCGAGAACATTCACCACGTCTTGGATATGCGTAGTGAGATCAATCTCTGGGTTGGCAAGGTGCGAGCGTTCTCCGAGACCAGTCAACGTAGGAGTAAATACCTCATGTCCCTCAGCACGCAAAAGCGGCGTCACTCGCTGCCAACACCAACCACCATGCCAAGCACCATGCACGAGCACATAAGTTGCCATTTTTCCCTCACCGAACGTTTAGCGTTGATGATAGAGTGGATGCCCAGGGAACGGCGTGTGTACGCGGCTGAAAGAGTCGCCACCCAAGTTCGCGATGTACAGATCCTGGAGGTTGGGACCGCCGAAGGCACAGTTCGTCGGTGAGCGCATCGTCTCCCCTTTGGGATCGTCCAACAGAGTCGTCACGAAACCGGTCGGGTCAACCTTGAGAATGATATTCGCCGGTCGAAAGCGGCCATTCTCCATGCGCGCAGGGATCGTGACATACAAATTGCCTTGGACATCAAAGGCCATTCCGTCGGGCACGCCAGGGAAGTCCTTGGCGTAGATTTCTGGTTTGCCAAAGGTGCCGTCTCTTTTGATGGTGATGCGCAGACAGTCAAAGCGGGTGCTCTCTAGCACGAATACCGCTGATTCGTCCGGGGCGACGGCCGTACCATTGGCCAGGTAGATGCCTGTCGCCACAACTTCTCCTCGGCCATTGGGACGGATACAGGCGAGTTGACCGTTGGGCGCAGGCGTCTGCAACTCTGGTTCGACATGCGGGTAATCGTACTTGCTACTTGAATTGGAAACGTACAGGTTCCCCTCGGCGTCGTAACTGGCAAAGTTCGGAAAGCTGAGACGCAGATCCCCAGCATGGTCAGCGAGCAGTGAGACCTTCCCGTCCAGCGAGCAGCGCATCAACGCCTTCTTGCCCAAGTCACAAAAGACGAGATTCCCTTGACGGTCCATGGTAACCCCGTTGGGCACAGAACCTTCAATCCGTGCGATCTCCGTGACCGTGCCGTCTGGGCTGACTCGGCGCAATACACCGTCGCGCCCCCCACCATAAACGCTATGGTCTTTATCGATGACTACGCCTTCAGCCTGGTGGAGACCGGAGCCAAATTGCTCAACCATATCGAGTGACAATAGAGGCGTCATACAGTTCCTCCTTTGCACCGGACCATAGCAAAGAAGCCGTCCCTCTTCCAATCCGCGTTCATCGTTCATCAAGCGAGCCTCCACCGATCACGCCGTACGGTAGCTGCCTCCCGCCTTACACCTGCTTGACCAAATACTCAAACGCCGCGAGGGCAGCCTTCGCTCCTTCCCCCGCAGCAATGACAATTTGTTTATCGTGACTATCGGTCGCGTCGCCAGCGGCAAAGATGCCCCGTACTCCAGTTTGTCCGTGACGATCGACTTTGATCTCGCCTCGCTCGTTGGTTTCTATCAGATCTAAAACGAAATCGGTCTGCGGAAAGAGGCCAATCTCGATGAAAACACCCTGCACCTCGAGGCGCCGGGTCTCGCCCGTCTGGAGATTTTTGACTGTGAACCCTGCGACCCGCTCCGTGCCATGGATTTCCAACGGCTGATGGTTTTTGAGGACCTCAACCCCTTTGGCGGCTGCTACCTTATCTTGGAGAATCTGATCGCCACTCCAGTCTCCGCGGGAAACGAGATATACCTTCTTTGCCACCCCGTCCATCTCAAGGGCCGCTTCTAAACCCGAGTTCCCTGCTCCAACGATCGCGATCGAGAGACCTTTAAAGAGCGGGCCGTCACAAGTGGAGCAGTACACCACCCCTTTGCCGGCCAATTCTTTCTCGCCGGGGATCTTGAGTTGGCGCTTTTGCGCGCCGGTCGTAATAATCACGGTCTTCGCCAAGACCTCTCGACCGGAAGCGGTTTTGATCACCTTCACACGCCCCTCAACCTGTAGGCCCGTCACCTTCTCGCCGATGAGTTTCTCAAGGCCGTATTGCTCCACATGCGCGAAGAACTTCTGCACCAGATCCGGGCCAGTAATGAGTTGGAAGCCAGGATAGTTAGCAACCTCGTAGGTCGTGCCGAGTTGTCCGCCCAGGTCAAAAGCAATAAGAATAGTGGACAGATTCTTCCGCACTGCGTAGATGGCGGCTGACAGTCCAGCCGGCCCGGCGCCAATAACTGCGACATCGTAGACCTTGGTGAAATCAATGGTCGGTTGCCTGCCCAAACGACGATCCAGCTCGCCGGTGGCATTGAGGTTGGCGAGATCATCATATCCACCAATAGACTCACCATCGAGAAAGATCTGTGGCACCGTGCGCCTTTCTGAGCGCGCGACCATCTCTTGCTGGAGGGCGTCGTTCGCGGTGACATCGATTTCCCGATACGAAAGTCCTTTGGCCTTCAGCAAGGCTTTGGCTTTCGCACAGTACGGACACCACTCTTTGGTATAAATCTCTAGGTTCGCCATCTTTTTTCTCCTAGCATTCGGCTCCTCTCACTTTTTTTCAGGCCGGATTAAAGCGAGCGTACTCCACGAGCCGCCAGCGCCGCGGACTGGCGCCGGCAATTGTCCACATGACTTCCCATCTCTCCGTCGCTTTTATTGTTTTGTTGCCAATTCATGATCGTTGGGGCAGAATGCCACATGATTCGGGGCAAAGTCCGAGATCGCCCCTTCATAATCGCTGTAGTCACGCAATTCTTGGTGTTTTGTGGCACAACCTGGTCTAAACTTTGCTATTTTCAAAACAGACGACGCTAATCCGGCAAACTCTCTAGCAGCTTGCCTTTCTCCATGGCTAGAGAGTAAAAGAGGGCTTGTGACTGCCAGCGGGATTTCCAAGGAACTCCAACGGTTTATCACCAACCATATCAGTTCGGTAGAACGGCTCGAGGTGTTGCTGCTCCTCTACCAGAACCCGACCGAATGGTGGAGTGCAGCTGCCGTCAGTCAGGCGCTGTATACCGTACCTGAATTCGCAGCCAGGAGTCTTGAGAGTCTCGCGTCGAGCGGAGTAGTGGCCGCCGCGGAAACCTCAGATTCCGTCTACCGCTACGCCCCCCAAACCAGCCAGCTCGATCAATTGGTGAGAGAGCTAGCAGCGGCCTATAAAGAGCGGCGTGTCTCAGTCATCACGCTGATCTATTCAAAGTATAGCGATACCCTTCAGACTTTCGCGAACGCGTTCAAAATCAAGAAAGAAGAGTGAAATGGCTACCCTTGTGTATATACTCTGTGCCTTGACCAGCCTGACCTGCACCGTGCTGCTCTTGCGCGATTATCAAGCCCATCGGGTCAGGCTGCTGCTGTGGAGCGGTTTATGTTTTGCCGGGTTAACCCTGAATAATCTGCTCCTCCTTGTTGATCTCAACGTAGTTCCTCAGATTGATCTCTCGCTATGGCGATCGCTGCCCACCCTGGGAGGTTTGCTTGTGCTCCTCTACGGCTTAGTGTGGGAAATCAGATGAGGCCGAGCGAAAGCGTGAAGACCGCAGGGCGCTCCCGCAGAGGGGCAAGCGGCGGAATGAGAGGATGACACAATGCTTGAGATACACCAGCTTGTCTCGGGTGCGATCATTCTGGGGTATGCGATTGTTGGCTTGTTTTTTCTCCGTTTCTGGATCGCTGTCTCTTATACACATCTGACGCTGCCGACGATCTTACGCGTGTAG
>CAZAYE010000279.1:0-5550 GCA_964489255.1 uncultured Enterobacteriaceae bacterium | reverse complement strand
GGACCTCAACGTTGCGGCAGTCCTCATGCTTGCCCCTCTGGCAAAGTTTGACCTATCGAGCGCAACCAATGTGCAAGCCTGGCTGGGACGCTGCACCTCCCGCCCCGCCTTAGCACGAGCCCAGCAAGCCTAATGCAGCGTACAGCCACGTTTGCTTGTGTGATAGCAGTGTAGTGCTGCGTCTCCGTTAAAACTATGCGCTGTGGTCACCCTTCGACTCCGCCGCTGCGCGGCGACGCTCAGGGCGAACGGAAGAAAAAAGCAATAAGCAAGCCCCGTTCGTGCTGAGCGTAGCGGCCGCGAAGTCGAAGCACGGGTGCATTTTCCCCGTTCACTGCGCACAGACGGACCTGAACGAAGTGAGCGTCTCTCTTACTCGACTCTCAACGACAGTGGACTCTCGGTGTCCCCCACCTCCAACAGCTCTACCACATTTCCGTCTGGATCCCGTCCATACGTCGCCCAGGTTCCTCCCCCAACGTCCTGGGGTGGACAATGAAAGGGCATTCCCGCCGCCTTCAGTCGCTCGTACTCCGCCTCAATATCGGAGACCTCCAAGCAAATATGGGTGATTCCGTGATCGCACACCGGCCGCATCGGCTCCCCCGGCTTAGGTCTGGGGCTTGCATACTGAAAAAGCTCAAGGCAGGCGTTGCCCGCCTTGAGCATAACGAGGCGCGCGGAGGAATCTTTTAAGCCAACAATTCTGTCCGCCACTTCTGCGCCTACCTCCCACGCGGAAGAAAAAACCTCCTCAAAACCAAGCAGATCCCTATAGAACCTCAATGAGCGTTCCAGATCTCCAGTGGAGATAGCCGTATGGTGAATGCCTTGGATCATAACTTTCCCTCCTTCTGAAGTTGACAAACAAGCTTATGCATATCATCTCCGTATCTCATAACCGAAGCGGGGCTCGTTGAACAAGCCATCCCCCTACTGGCGGCGGGCGGGCGAACGAGCTGTTGCCTGCTCGGCTCAGGTGGAATCGAGAGGCCGAGCAGCTAATCCCTTGTGAGCGCAACGGTCAACGCCAACCCTCTTCGCTGCAGGCAAGCTGATCTTTGCTTCTCCCCCTGCTACACTTACTGAACTACTCCGTGTTCTGTATCCGCATGGAGGAACAGTGAAGGGCAGCCATCCCCAAAGCTCAAGCAGAAGGTCTGGAAAGTATACTCGGGCACAACGTCATCACCGATTCCCTTGGGAGCACTGGTCTAACGAACAGCTCCTGGACCTGCGCATGTGCGACCTCGGCGTCAGCCTCAAGGAGACTGGCCTGGAGGAGAGTGTAGAGGAATTGTATGCCGAACTCGACCGGCGGAATATCTCCTTCCACCCCCATGTCTGGCTTTCGCACGACTGGTTCTCGCCGGATGGCGTTCCCGGCATTGCGATCCCCTTCTACCTCGCCCACCCTCGTTTGATGCGGCTTGAGCGCAGCCAGGTGCTGGAAGTCGAGGGGGGCTCCCGCGACGAGTGTCTGAAGATCCTTCGACACGAATGCGGCCATGCGATCCAGCACGCCTATCAACTCCATCGCCGGCGCCGATGGCAAGAGCTCTTCGGGAAGTCTTCGCAACAATACCCTGACATTTATCGTCCTAACCCGGGAAGCCGGCGGTACGTCCAGCACCTGCGGCTCTACTACGCGCAGAGCCATCCGGACGAGGACTTCGCCGAGACCTTCGCGGTATGGTTTCAGCCGCGCGCGGTCTGGCGTAAACGCTACTGCGGATGGCCGGCGCTCAAGAAGCTCGAGTACGTCGCGGAGTTAATGGACAAGCTGAAGGGGGAACCCCCTCTCGTATGCACCCGCAGGCAAATCGATCCCATTCGGGCGATGAGGAAAACCCTGCGTGAGTACTACGCGGAGAAGCGAGAACAGTACTTATTGGGCTACCCGGACATTTATGACCGTGATCTGACTCGCCTCTTCTCAGACGATCCGAAACATCGCAACCGCGAATTAGCCTCGAGGTTCCTGCGACGCCACCGCACTGAAATCCGACGGCTGGTCTCCCGCTGGACGGGAGAATATCAGTTCACCCTGGATCAGGTCCTTAACGACATGATTGGTCGATGTCACGAGTTGAAGCTTCGAGCCGTCGGTTCTGAGTGGAAGCTTCGTATGGACTTCGCTGTGTTACTGACGGTAAAGACCGTACATTTCCTCTACAACCGGAGAAGCTGGATTGCCCTATGAGAAAGCTTCGCGTCCTGGTGTTGATGCATCCTTCCTTGGTGCCGCCCGATAGCCTGGAGGGCTACACGGAGAAAGAGATCTACGTCTGGAAGACGGAATATGACGTGGTCACCACCTTGCGGAAGCTCGGGCACGAGGTGAAGCCCCTGGGAGTGCACGATGAATTGATACCGGTTCGCACAGCCATCTCAGAGTGGAAACCGCACATCGCCTACAATCTCCTCGAGGAGTTCCATGGGATGGCTGAGTTCGACTATCATGTGGTGAGCTACCTGGAACTGCTACAGACTCGCTATACCGGGTGCAACCCGCGTGGGCTCGTGCTGGCGCGAGATAAAGCGCTCTCGAAAAAGCTTCTCGTCTATCATCGTATCCGCGTGCCTAACTTCGCTGTCTTTCCACTCGGGTACGTAGCGCGCCGCCCCCGCCGCCTGGCCTTTCCGCTCATTGTGAAGAGCCTCACCGCGGAGTCTTCACTGAGCATCGCTCAGTCTTCAATTGTGGACAGCGACGAGAAGTTAGCCGAACGAGTACGCTTCATACACCAGAATAGGAGAACCGCCGCGATCGTCGAACAGTTCATCGATGGACGTGAGCTGTATGTGGGAATAGTAGGGAACAGACGGCTTGAAGTCCTACCGATATGGGAGCTAACCTTCGAGAACATGCCCCCACGGAGCGCGGCAATCGCGACCGCCCGCATCAAACACGATCCTGAATATCAACGCAAACGTGGTATCTATCAGCAACCAGCCGCAGATCTACCGTTAGCTCTGACCGAGCACATCATCAAAACGAGCAAGCGTATCTTCCGCATTCTTGATCTCGATGGCTACGCTCGCATTGACTACCGGCTGAGCCCACAAGGTGAACTCTATTTCTTGGAAGCGAATCCTAATCCTGAGGTCGCCGAGAGCGAAGAATTCGCTTCGGCCGCCCAGGCTGCAGGCATCTCTTACCCGGCGCTCCTGCAGAGGATTCTCAATTTAGGGTTACAGCGAGGGTCTTAGCAAAATCTTACCGTAGGGATTCTGTTCTGCTTATCAAGAATGCCTTTACTCGCGTGATCCTGGCGTCACCGTCAGCGTCAGACGTTGCCCCCACCGGAGGACTACCAGGGGAACCGAGACGCTGACCTGTAACGCATCGACGGCATAGGTGTAGTCGTAAATGTTTTCGACTTTCTTCCCAGCCAGGTCGACAATCACATCCCCCCCTCGGACTCCAGCCAGGTCGGCTGGCCCTCCTTTGACGACTCCTGATAGTGTGACGCCAACCACATCACCCGGAGTGTAATCCGGAATCGTGCCCAAGTACGCCCGCAAAGCGACTCGTCCGATCGCACCACTAGGCTTTTCCATAGCCTGATAGTCAACCGGCTCCGCACGGGTCGCCAGAGACCGAGTGATCGCGGTCATCAAGCGAGCAACCCTCCCAGCCCCTGCGTAATTGATCTTATCCGCGGTATCGCGCGGTGTGTGATAATCGGCATGGGCCCCGGTGAACGCATTGAGAATTGGAACTCCTTTGAGATAGAAAGAGGTCGCGTCAGTCGGTAGATAGCTGTCGTCCTGTGTAGTGATCGGCAGACCAATAGATACGTTGCTCCGTTCGATCTCGCCCAGCCACACCGAGCTCGATCCGATCCCCTGGACAATGAGGGCTTTGTCGAGCCGCCCGATCATGTCCATATTCAGATAGGCACCGATCTGCGCAGCTAGACTGGACGGCTCAGTTCCTCCCCCGCCAAAGGTGCGGATAAAATGAGCAGACCCCAATAGTCCTAGTTCCTCTCCTGACCAGGCCGCAAAGAGCACGTCTCGTTGTAATGGCACTGCACCGGTGGCTTGCTGTCCGGCAAGAGACCGGGCAATCTCCAGCATTCCCGCAACTCCGGAGGCGTTGTCATCGGCACCGTAATGGATCGCGCCCTTTTCACCGTCGCGCGCGAGCGAACCTGCGCCGATCCCGTGTCCAAGGTGGTCAATATGGGCGCCAACGACAATGGCAGGTTTCCCGTTATTGGCAGTGGCTGGCAAACGCGCAAGCACATTGCGGCCCACCCGTCTCTCCTGCTGAATATCAAGAGCGGCCTCCACGCTACTCGAAGGAATGGGAAACCCCAGGATTGGTTTCCCGGTATCCAGCGCATCCTGTAACTCTTTCAACGTCTTGCCAGCGTGCTGTAACCACTGGTCAGCCGCGGCATCAGTGATTGAAAGCGCAGCAATGCTGGTGCCTGCCAACGACACATCAAAGGACAGAGGAACCAACTGCTCTTTCACTTTTGCGTTGGGACCGCTGACGACAATGAGACCGCGTACGCCACGATCGCGTGCGATCATGGCTTTGTACCGTAGGTTGGCGTAGCGGTTGAGATGCTGCCGCAACTCCGGAGTGACGCGTTCTGGTAGATAGCGCAACACCAGCACCCACTTATTGGTCACATCAAGATGCGCATAGGAATCATACTCAGCGTGGCTATCTGTCGCCGGTGCAACAATGCCATACCCGGCAAACACTACCTCAGCAGGCGCGAACATCCCGGTTCTGGCAAACGCCAGCGGCCGCCAGTCCTGACCCACTGCATATTCCTGGGCTTCAGCGGTTCTACCAGTACGAAACATCAGCTTGTTCGCCGGACCGAGTGACACCCCGGCGGTGAACTCAAACTGCTGAAAAAATGTTCCGTTGTCCCCCGCCGGCGTAAGCCCGAGCGACGCAAACACCGAGGCTACATACTCTGTCGCACGTTGCTCCCCGTCCGTTCCGGTCAGACGGCCGTCCATCTCTGCCGACGCTAAGGTGTTGAGGTGACGGCGGAGGTTGCTCTCTCTGATGCCATGTTCTGCTTGCGCCCCATCAGGACGGAGAGGGAACGACGCCGCTGCCGTCCCAGGGAACGAGTGCTCGGTTGTCTCAAGGCCGAGCAACCTTCGTGCCTCAGCGTCGTTCCATTCAGCCAAGAAAATCTGTGTCCGCTTGCCGCTCATGCGACCACTCGTCCATGCGAGCCATTGCCCGTCTGGCGAAAACACCGGCAGACCATCAAAGCCGTCCGTATACGTCACGCGCACGGGCGCAGCCTTCCCCGCGGCATCTACCAGGTAGAGTTCGAAGTTGCCAAATCCCTGGAGATTCGTAGCAAAGAGCAAATAATCGCCCGAGGGATGGAAATAGGGCGCCCAGGACATCACCCCCAGACGGGTGATTTGTCGCTGCTCGGAGCCATCCACCTTCATGGTAAAAATTTCAGCCGTGGCGCCGTCTGGTGCGAAGCGGCGCCACACGAGCTTTTTGCCATCGGCACTGAAGAAGGGTCCGCCGCTGTCTCTTATACACATCTC
>CAZAYE010000278.1:1323-5554 GCA_964489255.1 uncultured Enterobacteriaceae bacterium | reverse complement strand
GTTGCTGCGACCGCAATGATTTCTCTTATTGTCGACTTGGAGATTCAAACGAAAGACCAGCTATGAGACGCACGGTGACGGTCATTGGAGGGGGGACTGGATCTTTCAACATCCTGAGAGGGTTGAAGCCTTATGAGGAACTGTGGATCCGGTCTATTGTGACGATGATGGACTCAGGGGGGGATTCCGGGCGGCTGCGTGACGAATTCGGTGTGCTCCCCCCGGGGGACGTGCGCCGCTGCTTGATCGCGCTATCGGAGGAAGACGAGCTGCTGCGGAGTCTGTTCGCGTTCCGTTTTCCAGACCCACCGCTAGAGGGGCGAAATTTCGGCAACCTCTTCTTTCTCGCGCTCACGAAGATGTGTGGCTCGGAGAAACAGGCCATCGAGGCTATGAGCCGCATTCTCAAGGTCCGGGGCCGGGTGCTTGCCGTCACCTGGGATCGTGTCCACCTCTACGCCGAACTCGCCGATGGCACGCTCATTGCCGGTGAGGCGAACATCGATATCCCCAAGCACGACTCCTCTCTGCCGATCCGACGGGTCTATCTGGAGCCAGAGGCGCGGGCCAACCCAGAAGCGGTGCAGGCGATCGCAGAGAGTGACTTCCTCGTGCTGGCGCCTGGCAATCTCTACACTTCCACCGTTCCCAACTTGCTGGTGCAGGGGATCCCGGCAGCGCTCCAGCAGGCCCGGGCGCCTCTGATCTACGTGCTCAACCTGATGACAAATTATGGCGAGACTTATGGCTATACCGCGTCCGACCACATAGTTCAGCTCGTTCGGTATGGCAGGAGAGTTCCCGATGCCGTACTGACCCACCAGGGGCCCATTCCCGATGAACTGGCCTGGAAGTACGAGGCCGAGGAGGCCTACCGGGTGAGGCTAGACGCTGGAAACCTCTACAGCATGGGGGTCAAGGTAGTCAAGCAGGCGGACGTGATGTCGACGACATCCCTTGTGCGTCACGACCCCCCCCGGACGGCGAAGGCCTTGGTTGAGCTGTTCGGAGAGCTTGTCCCGGCAAAGGGGAAATCGTGAGGACTTTCCCCGTTCAGCGGCAACCCGGTGCAGCCCCTCCTCCCATTTAGAACTGAGACGGAGTTTTATGGATTAAAGAGACGAGGATATTGCGTCGCCGCAAAAAGAGCCGCAGCGCGGCGTTGATGCCCATGGGGCGCTGCAGGCTTCGCTGCTTAATTTCATCCAGGGAAAGCCAACAAGGCGACTGATTCCCCTCTTCGCTGAGCACAAACGCACAAGGATTGCCCCAGGCCTTTTGCCAATGGAGGATACATACGCCTACCCACTCGTTATTGTTGCCCTGTGAGCTTGGAAGCTGGTTAATGACCGGTGGCTCAAGCAGGTTCAGGTGTCCTTGCAGACGCACTTTCGCTGCATCGACAGTCACCTGCCAGTTCCAGGCGAGATTGAGCTCTTCCACTGTCTCGCGCACGGCCGCCTCTTCGTAGGTCTCGGGGCGATTGTCCTGGACAAGCCAGTCGACATGTCCCCCAGGGATCTCCAGGCGCCCGTCTTGCCGCTCCCACACCAGATATTGCGCCTCCTCGTTTGTGATTTCGATGTGCACTACCCGGTGGGGGATACCCTGTGTGTGAGCTGTCTCGAAGGCGACCGGAAAGGCACGGGAGTTCGTCTCATCAGTAGCCACTATAGGGGCACTTTCTCCTTGAGGCACGAACGCCAAAAACTCTCGGCGGAAGTCAATCCGAGACCGGCGAATTCCCTCGGCGAGCCCATATGCCTCTTGGTGACCCAGCCCCTTTGCGTGCAGGACTGCCTCCACCTGATGCCGCAAGCGCTCCAGGAACAGGTCCCCACTCGTTTCACTCCCAACGCCTGCGCCGAGCTTCTCAGCCACGGAGGAAACGAGCAGGATGTGACGCACGAAGGCCCTCTCCCGGAATGCCCAGACGAATTCGGCCAGTGCTCGCCCGACTTCAGTGCCAATTGTGGAGATCTGCTCGTGCGCCCAACGGTCTCCGCGTTGACCGGCCAGGGTTAGCCCAGCCAGGATCTTCGTTTCGAGAACTTTGTCGCCAGCCTTCGTAAATTGGTGCACTTCCTCCTGCGTGAGGGCCATGAGGCCCAGCGTTACCGCCGTGCCTGATGGATCGGCGCTCAGACGTGCCGCGAGCATGTCGGCGATTCGCCTTGCCAGCCACGGGCCAGCAACACGCTCGCTCAGGTACGTCTCACCAGGGGAGAGCTCAGCCTTTGACTTCGTCAGGAGCACTCCCCGGTATTCGTATCGATAGTCGGCCGGAGACTCGGGATTATCGACGATGTGAATGAGGTGTCGCCCTAGGCTGCCGAGGACCCGCACCTTGGCATCGTCATCAGCCGTTGTTCCCTCGGTACTCTGCAGACCCTCGTAGAGCTGACCAGCCTCAACGATCCCAAGCCCCACACCTGTGCCTATGATGACGGCGGCCGCATCTCGAAAGCCTGACAACGTTCCCCCGACGCTCACCTCCCCGAGGATAGCTGCCGCCCCATCGTGCAGCACCCGAATTGGCATGCGCGAGAGCGGTTCACGTCCGGACTTCCAACCATACCGCCCCACCAGCATTTCACGCACCCGCGTCGCGAGTGGATATTCCAAGAAGGGCAGTGTTGTCGTCTTCGTCCCGGGTCCGAGTATTGCTTGTCCCTCGCGCTCCTCGAGAGGGCCCTTGGTAGAGATGCCGATCGTCGTCACCTGCGCAAGGGCCACCCGGCGCCGCGCTCCTTCGATCAAGTCGACGATGCCGGCAACCAGTTGGTCGGTATCCTCGGTTTTCTCGTGGTCCACCCCGAACGCTGCGCGCCAGTCGATGGGCTGGCTTGTCAGCTGCACGCTACCGTCGCTGTATACCAGGGCGACGGAGAGCTTCGTCCCGCCCAGGCTGACCGCCACGCTCAACGGTCCAGCTGCAAAGGTCTCCAGCCTGCGATAGAGCAGCTCAAACGGAGCGTCCTGCGCATTCTCAAGCACCAGATCAGCCATAGCCTGCATCCGCGGGATGTCATCGAGCTGGGCGAGTGTCCTGCGGTCGATCTCGGCGTCAGGTATGCTAGGATCGCGTCCCTTGATGCGCTGGCGCAAGGTCTGGCACACGCGTGTTCTGTCTTCAGGGGTTAGCACGCCCTTGTTTGCCAGCGGTAAGATCGCCACTATCCGCAGGGCGACCCCAGGCCAGGTGCGGGACATCTCCATTGCCGTTCCCCAAGCCTCCATAACTATCGTCTTCCCGGAGCGAACGGCCTGCGCCAGCTCTGCGCAAGCAAACCCGTACCAATACCCGTAATTCGTCCTGGGAAAGAGGATTGCACCGGTTGCAAGCTCGTCGTTAAACTGCTCCCTGGTAAGAAAGCGATGATCGTGAAGTTTCTCCTCGCCTGGTCGCGGAGGGCGCGTCGTTGTGCGGACCAATCGGACGAATGTGTCCGGATGTTCTTGCAGCAGCCGGCTGGCAAATGTCGTCTTTCCCGACGCGCTCGGGCCGGCGAGGACGAGCAACCTGGGCGAGAACCGTTGGGCAAACTCCAAACGCGGCAAAATCCAGGCTGCCGCTGGCCAGCCACACAGCCCCAGCACTTCTGGGACCGGCACCTGGTCGGAATCGGGTTCCGCCTCGTCCACCGAAAAGCCGCCGACTCGATCAATCAGTGGGTAATCTCCCCCGTCTCGCCTGCCTTTATCGCCCAAGGTGGCGACGTCTGCCTCGTTGACAGCCAGCGGTGGGTCATCGCGCTTCAGGTGCTGCACAAACTGCTTCAATGCAAACCCCTTCCCGCCACCAGCTGGACAGATCTCCATGCTGTCCTTGGACTGGCTGACTTCGTAGGCCTTCCCTTGCTGCTGAATCAGCGCTTCGATCCGTACTTGCAGCGGCGTTGCGCACTCTGGTGGGATCCCCCGTAGGGTGAGCGTGAAGGCTTTCTGGCCGAAGTGCCGCCGGCCGCTCTTTGCGGCGTTGATGTCCCCATCTGACAGGCCAAACTCCTCCATCAACCGCTTCACCTCGTTCGTAAATGTGGGGTCTTTTGCCGCTGAGACGAGGCCGAGGTCGCGGATCTTGGGTTCAGGATCCAGCTCGTCGGCTCGGACGAGGTAGCTGCCGCTCTCGGGAAAGAGGTAAAGGTATTGCAGGAGCTGCTGGCTGGAGACGCGCTCCGTGTGCAGGTGCGCCTTGAGCGCGCTCTCGTCGCCGACGACGAGCAGCGAG